>CALMEH010000327.1 GCA_937863115.1 uncultured Acidobacteriota bacterium | reverse complement strand
AAACTCCGCGTCTTTGCGTCTCTGCGGTGATAATTTCTTATCACGACCCCAAGTTTGTTTAATTTTTTCTTATTCGTCGGGCTGTTCTGGGCTTTGAGTTCGGTTTTGGCACGGTTTCATTTTCGTTTTGCGACGGCGGTTTTTCAATCATAAATTCTTTGTTCGCCGCAAGTTTATTATTTATGTAAATATCGGCGCGATATTTTCCGGCAAGCCACGAGCCTTCGGGATTGGCGCGAAAATTAACGATGTTTTGTTTGCCGTTGGTCGTAAAACTGATTGTTACCGATTTTGTTTCGGGTTTTATGCCTTTAACATCAACGGCGACGAGAAGCATTTTAACGGTTGTCGGTTTCAGAGAATTTAGCTTAACGCAAAACAGAAGCGGTTTATCGTTAGTCAGAAAACCTTCGGTTTCTTCGTTTGTCGCTCCGTCTGCACCGACGCGCCACAGCGAAATCGTTTCTATGCCGACTTTGTCCGTTTGCGCGAAAATGCTGAATCCGAAAAAAAGACACAGAAAAATTACAGATACGATTTTCATTTGTTTCTCCAAAAAATTTGGTAGTGCCTTGTTTATTGGTGCGGTGAATACGGATTTGGTTGTATCGGGCGGGAAATGAAATAGACGGTGTGCCGAATGTAGCGAAGAAACAGAAAGATATTATTTCTCTGCTTCTTCATCTGTTTGTTGCACGGTCTGATTTTCCGGTTTCGGTTTAAAACCCAAAATGACATCAGAAATATCGCCGTCGCAATGCGGGCAAGTCGGGCATTTGAGTTTGTCTTTCAAGCGGATTTTTTCTAGTTCTTCGTTAAATCCAGCCGCGAAAATGCCGGTCGGAATGGCAAATAGAGCAATTCCGAGAATGGCGACAATTCCGCCCAAAATTTTGCCGAGCGGTGTAATCGGAAAAGCATCGCCATAACCAACTGTCGTTAGAGTTACGATGCCCCACCACATTGCCGTCGGAATATCAGGAAATTTGTCGGGCTGTGCTTCGTTTTCAACCAAATACATCAAGCTCGACGCAAAAAGCAGGAGCATTACTAACATCGCCAGCGTTACGAAAAGTTCTTCTTTTTTATTCCGAATAATATCGTCGAGCGTGTTCAAAGAACGCGCATAACGGTTTAATTTGAATAAACGAAATAGCCGAAAGACGCGCAAAAATCGGATAACAAGCAAATCCATCGGGAAAAGCAATGGCAGATAAAACGGCAGAATCGCCACCAAATCAATCAACGCAAATATTGTAAAAGCGTAGCGAACACGCCCGAAACGCCCCGAAAAACGCTTTTCGAGCGGTGCAATCCAGAGCCGCAAAACGTATTCGAGCGTAAAAACGACAACCGAAAAAACTTCGAGCGCGTGAAAATGCCACGCATATTGCTGATTGATGCTTTCAACCGTTTCCAAAACGACCGCAATCGTATTGAGCAAAATCAAAATCATCAAAAAGATAGCGACAATTCGATCAATCGTTTCATTGTCGTCGGTTTCGACGAGAATGTCATAGACGTGATATTTTATTTTTTCATACATAAAAAGGGAAGTTTATGATAAAGAACTTTAACCGAATTTACCCCAATATTTTTTTTACGGCAACCTTCGCGGCAGATTTTGCAAACGGGGCGAGCGGAACGCTTTGCATAATTTGCAAATCTTCGCGCAGGGAAGTTTCTTCATCAAGAAATTTCAAAACCTGTTTCGTTTCATTATGCGAAAAAAGCGCGGTAAAAACATCGTCGGCAGAATGCGATTTTTTCTGAAGAACATCAAGCAAGATCGAATCGAGATAAGTTTTCCATTTGTAATTTGTAATCTGTAATTTGTAATTGTTTTCAAGTAGTTCGACTAAATTTTTCAGCCGTTTTTGTGTTCTGTAAAAACTGTATCCGGTTGAAGGTTTTACAAAACCGCCACTTGTTCCGATGCGAATAATTTTCGGCGAGGGAAACACTTCGTGCGGTTCATCAGACATTGGAATTACGCCCGCTTCGGTTTCCGTAATGTTATAATTTTTAATTTTCAAAATGTCGGAAATATACTTTTCAAGGTGAGCATCGTATTCGTTTTGCGTTAAAAGATTATCACTGAAAACGGTAAATTCAATCAATGCTTTGCGGCTTGAAACGGGTAAAATATAGATGAAACGGCATTCGTTTTTCTGCTCGACACGAAAATCAAAAATCGTCGGGGCAGTTTCGACGAAAATATTTTCCGACGTTTCAATTACCCAACCACGAAAATGCTGAAGCAAATTTAAATATTTCGGATTGTTGTAAGTTTTGCGCGTAAAGCTGTCGAAAATAAACTCTTTTGCGCGAAATTCGCCTTTGTCGGTTTTGACAGAATCGTTTTCGATTTCGGAAATTTCAGCCTGCAAAACCGTAAAATTTGCGCCCAATTTTGCAAAAACGAATTCGTAAAAATCTTTTGCGCGAATCATTTTATAAACATATTCGCCCAAATCTAATTTTTCATTAAAACTTCTTGTGCCGTGAAACCAGACAGTATTCCAACGCCTGAAAACAATCTCTTCAAACGCGCTGTTTTCCTTTTCCCAAAAACACCAAGTATGATCATTTTCGCTTTTCTTTTCGCGGTCAATGATGAGAATTTTTTTATCTTTAAGGCGGCTTTCGTTCAAATAAAACGCCAGCGATAATCCGGCAAGACCGCCACCTGCGATGATATAATCGAAAGATTTTTCCACGACAATTTTGAAGAAATTATCCACAGATGAACACAGATAAACACTGATTTTATCAGATTTTTAATTTGTGTTTATCTGTGTTCATCTGTGGACGAAAAAAAATTACTTGACTTTTGTTAAAACAACTTCCTTCGGACCTTCCATCGGCGATTCGCCGCTTGAAAGTTTCCATTTTATTTTTCCGCTGTCCATTGTAAGTGTTGCGGTTGAAGGTTTTCCGTCGGTCGGTTCTTTGTATTTGACGTTTTCTTCATAGCCGGGAACGGTTGCATTTACATCAAATTTCATTTCCGCGACGTTATCTTTTATCGTTCCGGTAAAAGGTGTTTGGTTGCCGTCTTCGCCTTGCCATTCGCCGCCGACATAATCATCAACGCTGTAAGTTCCGTTAATCGTGTCGCCTGTTTGTTTGATAAACATTGTGAATTGCGTATAATTTTCGCCTTTTTTATTAAAAAATTCCGATTCCCATTTACCATTCAAATTTACTTTTTCGACGGGTTTTTCATTCGCGGGCGATTGATTTACCGCCGCCGTGTTCGTGTTTTTGTTCGTTGCGGTGTTTGTGTTTGCCGCGTTTGTTTTGTTGGAATTGGTGTTTGCCGTGTTCGTATTCTCCGTTTTCGCCGGACAGCCCGCAAGCAAACCTGCGCCCAAACCGATAATTAAAATCGCCTGTAATTTCAAAATTTTGATTCTCCTGTTTGTTTATAATAAAAGCGTTAATCTGAAATTAACCGTTTTCGACCGATTTTACAATCTGTGATAATGTATCTTTAACCTATGAAAAATTTACTGCTGACAATTTTGATGGTTTTAACAATTTCGGGCATTGCTTTCGCACAGACGAAAGACGAAAAAGCAAAAGCGGCGATTCGCAAAGTAATGGACGACCAAATTACCGCGTGGAACAAAGGCGATATTGACGGATTTATGCAAGGCTATTGGAAATCTGAAAATTTAGTTTTCGTTTCCGGCGACAATGTGCGGCGCGGCTGGCAAACTGTAACCGACAATTACAAAAAAAGCTACAACACACGCGAAAAAATGGGCATTTTATCGTTCAACGATTTGGAAATTACAATTCTTAGCAAAGATTCGGCAACCGTTCTCGGACGTTGGAAAGTTCAACACGAACCGAAAGACGACCAAGGCAGGTTTACACTGATATTCCGCAAATTCAAAGAAGGTTGGCGCATTATTCACGACCACACAAGTTGATTTTGGATTTTAGATTTTGGATTTTGGATTTAAAATTTCGTCCATAACTTCCGTAAATTCATAAAAACCTTTTTTGTCGCAAATCCATTCTGCCGCTAGAATCGCGCCCGAAGCAAAACCTTCGCGGGAACGCGCTGTGTGTGTAAGTTCAATTGTGTCCGCAGTTCCGTCGAATCCGACGATGTGCGTGCCGGGAATATTTCCGGCGCGTGTTGCCGACACGGAAAAATCTTTTGTGATGTGTTTTGCCACGACATCTTTCAATTTCAAAGCCGTTCCGCTCGGCGCATCTTTTTTGCGCGAATGGTGGCGTTCTTCGATAAACGCTTCGTAATCTTCAAATTTTGCAAAAAGTTCGGATGCGAAATCTGCAATCCGATAAAACAAATTCACGCCGACCGAAAAATTCGCGCCAAAAACGAACGCGCCGTCATTTTCTTTGATAAATTTTTCAATTTCTTCACGCTCAGAATTCCAACCCGTTGTGCCTTCGACAAGCGGAACTTTCGCTAAAACACACGCTTCGACGTTTCTTTTCACCGCTTCCGCAATAGAAAAATCAATCGCCGCATCTACGCTTTTTAACTTCGCCGCTAATTCTTCCGCGCTCAACTTTGCGTCCGATTCGTCAATAATTACCGCAATTTCGTGATTTTTATTTTCAGCCAAATTTGCAATGAGTTTTCCCATCGCGCCGTAGCCGATTAAAGCAATTTTCATAATTTCACTTTTAATTTTCAGTTTTTATGATATAGGTCTAGCAAATCTTTTTCCTCATCTTCTGTTAGAGCAATGTTCAATATTTCATAAAGTCCTTGATTTTGTTTGATTGCACATACTAATTGAAGAAAAGAAATCAAAAAATCTCTGTTCCAATCGGAAGAAATTTTTTCTGCACAATATTGCACTGTTTTATGCAAGGCTTGGAAATATTCTTCTTTTAACCAATCCGGTAACTGAGGATTATTTTCTTTTTGACGACAGTTTTCAATTACAGAAATAACTGCGGGCAAGTTGTAATCTAACCATTTCTTTTCTTCATAAATTTCGAGTATTTTAGGAACAGCAATATACGAACTAACCCAAACATCGCCTTGATGATGAACTGTATCCCAAATTTCCCACCAAATGTCGGCATTAGGAGTTTCTTCGGCTTTTAGTTGTTCTAATAACGAAGCAATTTCTTTTTCAAAAATATCGTATTTGCTTTCCATCTTATGCTTCCAACAATTTCTTCACCAAATTTTCATACAATCCAACCGCTGTTTCCAAATCTTTTTTCAGAACAAATTCATTTTTCGTATGCGCGACGAGAATTGAACCTGCGCCGAGAAGAAGCGGCGTTCCCCAATTCGGCAGATGCGGAATGTCGGTTGTGAAGCGGACGACTTTTTGTTTGAAACCTTCGACTTCGAGCATTTTTACGGGCAGACTGCACGAACGAACTTCGATTTCGCCGCGTTCGGCAACGGCGCGTTCGATAATTTCGAGAACGGGCGCGAGTTCCGTAACCATCCGAATATGCAAACCTGCTTCGGCAAAAGGCGGAATCACATTTGTTCCCACGCCGCCCGAAATCAAGCCGATATTGAGCGTCGTGTCGCCGAAAAATTCGTCCGACGGAAGTTTTACTTGGCGAACGTCCGTTAATAAATTGAGCAACTTTTCAATCGCCGATTCGCCTTCTTCGGGATATGCCGAATGCGCGGCTTTGCCTTTTGTTTTGACGAAAAGACGAAGCGAACCTTTTGAACCGATCGCCAAATCCAGATCGGTCGGTTCGCCGTTGATGAGATATTCACACTTTTTGGCGAGTTCGTGTTCATTGGCAAATTTTGCGCCGGTCGAAGATTGTTCTTCGTCAACCGTGAACAGCAAACCAATGTCGTTAATGCCTTGTTTTCTTAAGTTTTCCGCCGCAAAAATCTGTGAAGCAACAATTCCTTTGGCATCACACGCGCCGCGTCCGTAGATTTTTTCATCGTCTTCGGTCGGCGCAATAAACGGCGGAACAGTGTCAATATGCGTCGAAAGAAAAACTCTCGGCGTAGAATTTAAATAGGCAATGACGTTGTTTTGATTTTCCGAAACCGCTTGCAATTCAACTGTCCAGCCGAGCGATTCGAGATAATCGCGCAGAAAAAATCCGATAGTTTCTTCATCGCCCGACACGGACGGAATTTTCATCAACTCGACAGTTAATTCAAAAAGATTCATAAATTTATGATACTACAACATAAATTAAACCGCAGAGACGCAGAGACACCGAGATTTTTATATTTTTCTCTGCGTCTCTGCGTCTTTGCGGTAAAAATTAACTGAAAATTTCGTCTGCCAGAGTTTCTTCCGAAATTATTTCGTAAAGATTTTCGGCATCGGCGCGGGAAACTTGTTTTACGGCGGGAATTTCCAGAACTTTAATTTTCGTCAGCCGTTTGCCGCGTTTTATTTCGATTTCATCGCCGGTTTTGATTTCTTTTGAAGATTTTGCCACCACGTCATTAACTTTTACGAGATTTGCATCACAAAACTTCTGCCCCAAACTTCGACGCAAAACGATGCGGCTGGATTTTAGAAATAGGTCGAGTCTCATTTCATTCGTCTCGAAAGTAAAAAGTAAAAAGTAAAAAAAATGAAATCCGATTCCGGTATTTTTACTTTTTACTTTTTACTTGAAAAATCTTATTTTTCACTCTTGCGTTCTTCGGCAAACAGAAGCGGCGCGACGAGCGGGCGATAGGTTTCGTTGATTTTTATGTAAGATTCTTCGCGGAGTTTGGCGTAATATTTCTTGGCTTCATCGGTGGATATTTCAGCGGTCATTGCGCGGCGGACTTCCGATTCGTCAAAAACCGACTCATTGCTTGCCGCTGAACGGTCGTCAACGCGCAAGATTTCAATTCCTTCGGCAATCTCAATCGGGTCCGTAACACCGCCGATTTTTACATCTTTGAGCGGTTTTGCAAAAACTTCTGTTAATTCGGAGATTTTCAAAACGCCGACTTTGCCCTTCGTGGTGTTCACGTCTTGACGGTCGGAATTTTCAACCGCTATTTTTTCAAAATCTCCACCGGCACGAATCTGTTCAACGATTTTCTTGGCTTTTTCGCGTAATTGTTCAATATCGCGCCCAGCCAAGTTTAGAAAAATTTCGCTGATTGTAACGGTTTCCGGTTTGGTGAATTTCGCTTTATTTTTTTCGTAATAATCTTTGATTTCCTTTGCCGTCCATCCCCAATAAATTTTGGAATAAACGTCTCTCTGCATTACAAAATCTCTGGTCAACTGTCTGCGCCATTCTTCACGAATTTGATCCGGTTCAATTCCTTCGGCACGCATCGCTTCAAAAAGTTTTTCGAGCGAACGCAGATTGTTTTCCTTCATCATTTGCAGAAAACGCTGGTTGATTTCAGCATCAACGTCGGTATCAATGCCGATTTCCTTGCCTTTTTGCATTATCAATTCTTCATTAACGAGATTGGCAATCAATTCGCCCATTTTGCTGTCAACCGTAGCTTGCGCTTGCTCTTGTGTCTTACCTTCTTTGACCAAGGCTTCGACAAAAACTCGAGAATAACGCTTGACGCTCGAAAGCGTGATGACGTTATCGTTGACCTGTGCGACGACTTCATCAACAACCTTCAACTCGGTTTCCTGCCCGATGGCGGAAAAATTCATCAAAAATAAAAATGCGATTATTAAAATCGGGGATTTAAAAAACTTCATTATCTTCTCCTGTGTATAAGACCAAATGGAAATCTTAATCTTGAAATATAGTTTTATGCAACCTGAAAACTTTGATGCAGCAATCTGCCATTAAGTTTATTGCACTTTATTTTATGGAAATTAGCGCAATTAAAAGTTTTTAAATAGTTGGCGAATGTCGTGAGTCGCTTCCTTTTTCGATTTCTTTTATGAACAAAAAATGCCCCAACTGCAAACTTGTAAATTTCTCGAAAGCGGAAACCTGTGCCCGTTGTGAAGCTGATTTAATCGAAGTTTCATCGGAAATTCAACAAAATGAAACGCCCTTGATTCGCAAAATTCTCAAGCGTGCGGCGGTTTGTTTTGCGGTTTGCCTGTTCACAATTTCGGGCTTTTATTTTTCCTTGCTTGTTACCGCGAAACGGCTAAATTTTGACGAAAAAACGAAAGTCAAAGACGCAATAAAAGTTTTGGAAGAAAAAGGTTTTGAAAGCGAAGTTTTTTTGATGAACTATCTGACGGCGTTTCGTGCCAATGACCATTGGCTCAATGCTTCCGTCGAAAAAGAAGGCGCATATGCCGCGACAAATTTTCCGGTTGAGATTATGACGGTTTATCCCGATTTTTTTCAATATCCGCTCGACGATACCGAACGCGCCGCGATTCTTCTGCACGAAGCCCAACATTTGAAAGGCGCAGACGAACCGGAAGCCTACGAATTTGTCTGGAAAAACCGCCAAAAACTCGGCTGGACAAAAGATAAATACGCCAATTCCATTGTTTGGCGCAACGTCCGCAAACAAACCAGAGAAGCCGCGCCGCATCTTTTCGTCTGCGAATTAAAAGAATTTGCCGATTGCACGGAGTAAAAAAAGGATAAAGGATGAAGGATAAAGGATAAATAGCCATTAGTTTATCCTTTATCCTTCATCCTTTATCCTTTTTTTACCGTTAGGGCAATTCCGCCTAGAATCAAAATCGTCGCAATTAATAGACGAATCTTGATTTCTTCCGAGAGAAACAAAATTCCGCCGATTGCGGCGATGATTGGCACGGAAAGTTGTAAAATCGCTGCGCGTGTTGCGGTATGAAATTTCAACGCGGCATACCAAACCGAATAACCTAAACCCGAAGCGATCGCGCCTGATAAAATTGCCAATAAAATTCCTTTGTTGGAAAGATTGATTTGGGCGAAAAAGGGAATTGAGACGATTAAAACCATCGGCACGGCGCGGAGAAAATTTCCGCTCGTATCGCCAAGCGGGTTCGTGCTTCCTTTGCCGCGCAGAGTGTAAAATCCCCACGAAATTCCGGCAAAACACATCAAAATCGAACTCAAAAGCGGCGGCGCGGACAAACCCGGAAAGACGAGATAGATCAATCCGCCGAGCGCGAAGATCAAACCTAACCATTCTAAAATTCGCGGTCTTTCGCCGTTGATGAGCGCAAAAATTATCATCGTCATTTGCACCGAACCGAACAGAATCAACGCGCCGGTCGCCGTTGTCAGATTGATGTAAGCGAACGAAAAACAGATCGCGTAAGCAAAAAGAAAAAACGCAGAAAACCAATTTCCGCGTTTTACGTCCGACGTTTTATCGCCGAAGAAAAAATAAATTATCGCCAAAACCGTTGTGCCCGAAACGAGACGAATTACGGTAAAACCTGCCGCGTCAGCTTCGCCTGTGTGAAGCGCAAGCCGACAAAGTATCGAATTAAAAGCAAAACAAACAAGCGCAAAAGTCGTCAACAAAATTTTTTTCATTACTTTTGCATTCGTAAAACAGGCTGTTAGCCTGTTTAAAATCATCAAGCAATAATCATTTTAGCTATTCAAAAGATGAAACAGACTAACAGTCTGTTTTACTTTTTACTTACTCGTCCGCGTCTTCGTCTTCATCGTAATCGCCGACTTCGCCGAATTCCCATCCGTCGTAAGTTTCGACTTCAAACTCGTCCGCCAAGTTTTGAAATTCGACGTTTCTTTCTGCCAAAGATTCGGGCGTATGAATTTCTACTTTATCAATATGCAGAAGATATTCGCCCGTTGGTTCTTCGGTTTCTTCGTCGCCGAGTTCAAAAACGTCTATAAAATCGTAGCCGTCGGCATGGAGTTTTTCGCCTAAACTGTTGAGTTTTTCGACCGATGAATCAACGAAATAATAGCTGTAAAGCATTTCGCCGCTCATATCCCAACCGTCTTCGGTTTTCGCCGTTTCAAATATTTCGTTAATTCCTTCTATTTGTGATTTTGTTTCTCTAAACATAAATTTTATCGTTTGTTCAAATCTTTGCAATTATTGGTAGTGTCCTAATTCTGTGTTGTTTGAAAATAACCACAAATTCACACAAAATATCACAAATCTATCGCTTCTTTTTGTGTCTATTTGTGTGATGCGTGTGGTTAAACATCTTCAGCAACACACAAATAGGACACTACTCAATTATTTTCTCATTATATCGCGTAACTTTTCTTTCAAATTAGCGTTTTTTCTTCCAAATAACCGATTTTACAACTGAAATAGACGATTTCGCATCTGTAATAGACGATTTTACATCTCAAATAAGCGATTTCACATTGCAAATTGGCGATTTCACATCTGAAATAGGTAATTTCACTCGCAAATTAGCGATTTCACAACCGAAACAAGCGGTTTTCCTTGCAAATTAGCGATTTCACAACTGAAATAGACGATTTTTATTTCAAATAGACGGTTTTTATTTCAAATAGGCGATTTCACATCTCAAATCTCCGATTGCGAATCGTTTTCCGTCTTTTCTTCGCGCCGTTCGGGACGCATATGCGGGAAAAGAATGACATCACGAATCGAATGTTTATTCGTCAAAAGCATCGTCAATCTGTCAATTCCAATGCCGATTCCTGCCGCCGGCGGCATTCCGTAACTTAAGGCGCGAATATAATCTTCGTCCAAAATCATCGCTTCCGCATCGCCCGCGTCGCGTTCCTTCATCTGGTCAACAAACCGCTCGTATTGTTCCTGCGGATCGTTCAATTCCGAAAATCCGTTCGCCACTTCCATTCCGTTAATAAACAACTCAAACCGCTCCGCAATATTCGGATTCTCAGGGCTGGCTTTCGACAAAGGCGAAATTGATTTCGGGTAATCAATGATAAATGTTGGATTATCCAAATTAACTTCAACCGTATTCTCAAAAATACGCACAAGATATTTTGCAGCATCTTCATCTGAAATATGTTTTAATTTTGCAGTTGCATAATTTGATTCCCAATATGCTTGTAATAAATTTCCACCTGTTTGATTAATTAATGCTCTTTGCCAATCATTATTATTTCTCTGAAACTCTTCTAATTCTTTTTCTTGCTTCCTTTTGTCAAATTCTTTCTTTTTTAATTCTCCATTCTCAAGAAGTTTCACAAACAGAACAAGATTCCTTT
>CALMEH010000326.1 GCA_937863115.1 uncultured Acidobacteriota bacterium | reverse complement strand
GCGATTATGTTTCGAGCCTTTTTCGGGATCAGCAACAAACTTTCGTTGGTCTAAGCGAACGACTTCCCAAAACAATTTTGTAACCGACCAAGGACGATAACCGTCAAAGATTACAAGTCCGAGATTTTGCGATTTCAATTTTTGATGAACGCGCAAAACCGCTTCTGCTGCAACGGGTTGCAAAAAAGCACGCGCTTCCGCATAAACCGGACGACCGACGAAATTATCGCTTCGGGCGTAACGTATATCGAGTTTTATGGTGTTATCGAGTTTGACAAGTTCGAGCATTTGTTTGTCAGAACAGTCTGCGTGAGCGGGCTGTCTAACTTATAATATCAAAAAATTGTAATTAATGATTAACAGCCCACTCACGCAGGCTGTTCTGACTTAGGGTTTTTCTTCTTTAACTTCTACGTCGTCGTCTAAAATAATAACTTCCGTGCCGTATTTTTGATAATCTTTGAAGCGAATCAAGTTTCGCGTTTCATAAACCTGTTGACCTTCGCGCGATGTCAGGCGCACGTCCGAAAGCGACGGCAAAAGATATTTTTCGTTGGCAATTGTTACCCAATCGTAATCAATTAGACGATTTGCTGAACGAATCGGGAAGGTTTCGGGAATTTCCGTTGCCACGCTTTCAACACGCAAAACGCGGAAATTTTCGCGGTCAATCCAAACCCTGCCTTTCATTCCCGTAATCGTCGTGCTGTTGAAATAACCGCTGGCGGTAATGCGCTGTTTGGCTTTTTCGCGCCTAATTTCGTATTCATAAACGATGGCGCGCCGGTTGCGAATTGTGTCGGTGTCCGCGATTTTAAAAATAGTTTCGCTTTCGGGTTTGAAAATCGTAGCTAAAACCGTTACAAATTCGCCTGTTGAACTCGTGCCGCCGACTTCTTCGTAAGTTTTCTTCGCCATCGGATTGGTCTGTAAAACGCCGTTGACCGATAAAACTCGATATTCTTCTTCGCCCGAAGCGCGATAGCTGACGGCGACGACCAATTTATCCAAATTGCGAAAATTATTCGTTCCGGCATAAGCAGCTGAACGCTGAATCTGCTGTTTGACAACGAAATCGGGCATTTCTTCGATTGCCTTTAATACTTCTTCACGCGCTTTCACCAAAACTACTGCCGCTTCTGTTTCCGAAGGCAATTTTGCCTCAGACGGGTTTTGTCGGCGACGGTTGGCTTCTTCCAAAGTTCTGAGCAATTCCGCGTCATTGGCACCTTTCGTGCGCGTCAACGAACGAATGCCGTCGGTTAATTCAAAGCCGATGCCGCGCGTTCTAACCGCTTCAATCAAAGCCGCCTTATTGCCCGCCGCTTTCGGTAAATCGTAAAGCATTTTGACATATTCGCTCTGCGTCAAAGGCTTCGGCGGCGTTTCCTGTGCGAAAATCGCGCCGAAAGTAGAAATAAAAAGTAGAACTATAAAAATTGCTTTTTTCATTATAAAAAAGATTGCTGTTCTTAAAGATGCTTTTAAGCTAACAGACGTTTGCCCGATGCAGTAAAAAAACAAAAACGGAGTAAGCCCCGAAAGACTTCTCCGAATTTTATTTTCAGTTTGTAAATTTAAGAAAAACTTCCGTGAAATAAATGGCAATTTTTTACTTTTGCCTTTTTACTTTAATTCACCCATTCTTCTTCATAATTTAACCGCCAATGTCTTGTAACCCACTCTTGAGCGGCTGTTAAAACATTTAGCTTCCATTTTTTGACATTTTCCAAAACAGAAAGCGCGGCTAAAGGTTTGCTCGGATCTCTTTCAACGCGGATAACTTGCGTTGGGACTTCGATAATTGTTTTTTCTTCATCAAAAATCCGCAACGTAACTTCGCTGCCGACCGGCGGTAAAATTTCGATGTTCAGCAGTGCCGTATTTTCACCGAGATTTTCCGTCAAGCCTTCGACCGAAATCGTATCTCCGCTGTCTTTGTCAATCCAAATTGCCTGAAATTGTAAATTCGCCATAATGCGCTGATGCACCGGCGATCTGTGTTCATTTGTATTGTATGATAAACGCGACATAATTATTATTTCCCCCTTTTTCTTTTAAGCGTCAATTTCAAATCTTCCGACTTTTTCGGCTTATTCTCAATTGCGCGAGTAATTTATACTAATCTTACAAAAAAGTCAAGTTTCCAAAAACCGCTCAAACCGCTCACATTGACAGAAAAATTTTATAATCGTTTTTTATTGCCATCTAATTGATTAAATACTTCTAAAAACACGACTTTTTCAGAATTAAAAACGACTCGCGGCACGAAAAGTTGCAAAATCAATTCTTTCTATTAATATTTCCTTTCGGTAACAAAGATGTAATTCGGATATGCCAAGATATTCGAGAAATCAAAAATACGTTTAACTATTTGATTTTTAGGAACTCAATTTGCTTGAAAATATCGGCATTCCGTTTTTTACACTTTGAAATTAACGGTTAAATTTTCACGGCATTTGAGTGGAAAGGCTAAAGGTGTGGAAATTCAAGCACTTAAAAAATTTTAAGACGATTATTCTGAATAAAACCGGAAAAATTTGGCGAAACGATTTAACCCCTAAAATCCAAAAAGTCAGATAAATATTCAAAATATCGTCAAATTATAAACTGAGAATAAGCAATTTTTTTCCAAATTTATTAAAAAACCAAAAGAGGTCAAAAAAAATATAATGACTAGAAGAATCAAATTTTTAGCAATGGCGATTTTTTGTCTGGCTCTCGGAGCAGGACAAATTTTCGCGCAATCAACCGTAACCGGCGGCATTCAGGGCAGAGTTGTTGACCCGCAAGGCGCAGTCGTGCCGAATGCAACCGTCAAAGTCAAAAACTCCGGCACGAACGCCGAAGTTACGACAACAACCGACGGCGGCGGCAGTTATCGTGTAACCAATCTGCAGCCCGGAACTTATACAATTGAAACATCGGCAACGGGATTTGCAACCGTCAAAGTCGAAAGAATCGTTGTTGAAGTCGGACAATCAACAAGCGTCGAAATTCCCTTGAAGATTCAAGGCGGCGAAACTATCATTGATGTTACGGCAGAAGCTCCGGTTGTTAATACTAACGATAACGCGAATTCGACAAACATCAACCAAACTTCGATTAACGAGCTTCCGATTAACGGTCGCCGTTGGTCAAACTTCGCGCTTTTAACGCCCGGCACTGTTCCCGACGGAACTTTCGGCTTGATTTCATTTCGCAGCATTTCCGGTCTGTTAAATAACAACACGATTGAGGGCGGCGATAACAATCAAGCATTTTTCTCGGAAGAACGCGGCAGAACGCGCATCAATTACGTTATCAGCCAATCGGCAATCCGCGAATTTCAGGTAAATACGTCAAATTATTCGGCTGAATACGGACGCTCGGCGGGTGGCGTAACCAATGCCGTTACGAAATCGGGAACAAATCAATTCAGCGGCGAACTTTTCTACTACAACCGTAACAACCGCAACGGCGCACGCAATCCGCTCGCATTCAGAAGCGCATTGGTCAACGGGGTGGCGACCAGACAAGCAGCAAAACCGATTGACCTTCGCCAACAATTCGGCGGCGCAATCGGCGGTCCGATTATTAAAGATAAATTATTTTTCTTTTTCAGCTACGACCAGCAAAAACGGAATTTTCCGGGTTTGGCAGTTTTCTCTGATGCCGCATTTTTGAATTCGGTTAACCGCCCGACATTGCTTGCTAGAGGTTTGACCAACGCGCAAATTGATAATGCCGTTGCATTTCTTAATTCGACTACCGGTGAAACTCCGCGACGCGGCGACCAAACTTTGTTTTTCCCGAAAATTGACTGGCAAATTAACGACAAAAATTCATTTAACATCAGCTACAACCGGCTTCGTTGGGACTCGCCGAACGGCATTCAAACGCAAGCCGTGAACACGCGTGGGCGTTCGAGCTTCGGTGATGATTTCGTCGAAGTTGATTCACTTAATGCGCGTTTGACAACGACGATTACACCAAACATTCTTAACGAATTCCGCTTTCAATACGGACGCGATAACGAATTTCAATTCAGCACTCCGCCGCTTCCGGGCGAACCAACCACATCGGCGACTTCAATCGGCGGCGTTCGCGCTCCGAGCGTTTTCATAACTGGCGGTCTTGAATTCGGAACACCGACATTCCTTGAGCGTCCGGCGTTTCCCAACGAAACTCGCTGGCAATTTGCCGACACCGTTACTTGGACAAGCGGACGGCACACTATCAAATTCGGCGGCGATATTAACCGCGTCAGCGATGATATTCAAAATCTGCGGTTTGAAGCTGGTTCTTATTCATACAACAACGTCAATGATTTTATTATTGACTACGCTAACTATTTAACTCCGTTAGCCGCAACTACAACCTGTATTGCTAATCCGACTCGTTTCAGAGGAAGATGCTATACGAGCAATTTCCAACAAGGCATCGGCAATCCCGGTCTCGAATTGAAAACAACCGATTTCAACCTATTTTTCCAAGATGATTTCCGTATCTTCCCAAATCTTACGTTAAATCTCGGTGTGCGCTACGAATACATCAAAATGCCGCAAGTCGTGTTGCCGAGTTCGGACACACGCCTAGTTCCGAATAATACGTTCAGCATCGCTCAAGCAACTTCAAAATTGCCGAATGACTTTGACAATCTCGGTCCGCGCATCGGTATGGCGTGGGACATTTTCGGAAACGGCAAAACTTCGTTCCGTGCCGGATACGGAATTTATTACGGGCGCATTCAAAATTCAACGATTTACAATGCACTCGTAAATACGGGTAACACCGGCGGACAGGCGCAAGTTTCAATTGCTCCGACGGCGGCGACTTCGCCAATTTTCCCGAATGTTCTTCCGGCAAACGCATTAACATTTGCCCAGGGCGCAATTCAATATTTCGAACCGCGTTTCCAAGCTCCGATGATTCATCAATACGATTTGATTATTGAGCATCAACTCTTTAAAAACACGGTCGTTTCAGCATCGTTTATCGGAAGTTTAGGACGCAATCTGCCGACATTTGTTGACCAAAACTTTGTTCCGACAGGTGTAAATGCAACTTTCACTTTTATCGGCGGCAACAGATTCGGACAAACTTTCAGTTTGCCGACATACACACGCGCTCCGGGTTACGGAACAAACGCCATTACGCAAATCGAAAGTTCGGTGAGATCGGAATACAGAGCTTTGGTTCTCCAATAAACCCGCCGCTTTACCGGCGGCTTGCAATTCCAAACTAGCTACACTTTTGCAAGGTCAACCGACACAAACCAAAACTCGGCAACTTTCACGCAAACGAACAGTCCGCTCGACCTGAACAATCGTTCTTATGATGACGGTCCGAGCAACTTTGACGTTCGTCATAAATTTGTTGCCAGCGCGGTTTATGCGCCGACTTTATACAAAGGCGACAGTTCGTTTGGCAAATATTTGCTGAACGGCTGGTCAATCGCTCCGATTTTCGTTTATTATTCGGGTCGTCCGTTTGACGGAACGGTTTCGGGCGGAAGTTTGAACGGCACAAACGGCGATACTCGTTTGCCGATTAATCCGCGCAATGCTTTCCGTTTGCCGAGCATTATCAATATGGATTTGAGACTTTCAAAACGCTTCAGATTCGCTGAAAGATATTCACTCGAATTTTTGGGCGAAGTCTTCAATATTGCTAATAGAACTCACATTTTCGGCGTGAATAGTGCGCTTTTCATTCGCTCTGCGAACTGCATTCCGACTAACGGAATACCTAGTGCCAATAATGCAAACAATTTGTGTGCAAATCCGAATTTCGGTCAAGTTACAGGAACTGACAGCACGCTTTACCGCGAACGTCAGATTCAATTCTCGACACGATTCCAATTTTAGTTTTTCGAGAAATTGAAAAACCTTTTGCGGCGTGTTTTCTTCGGAGAACACGCCTTTTTTGTCAGAAAAGCAAGCAGTAGTGACCTGTTAATTTTTCCGTTTCATAAGTCCGCTCGTTCTGACTATTGACAATCCAAAATCTAAAATCCAAAATCTAAAATTGGTCTATGCTTTCAATTCTAAAAATACAAAACATTGCGCTAATTGATGAACTTTCTTTGGAATTTTCCGACGGATTAAATTTGCTCACGGGTGAAACAGGTTCGGGAAAATCAATTATCGTGGACAGTTTGAGTGCGCTCACGGGTGAGCGGATTTCATCGGATTTGATTAAGGAAGGTGAAACTTCGGCGCGAATTGAAGGGCTTTTTTCTTTGCGGGCAAACGCCGATTTGCACGAAATTTTTTATGAAAGCGGAATTGAATTGGACGACAGCGAAAATATTGATTTGATTGTTCGGCGCGAACTTTCATCGGTCGGGAAAAATCGAATTTTCGTTAATAACCAACTTGTAACTCAAGCCTTTTTGCGAAAAATCGGCGCGTTTATCGTGGACATTCACGGGCAAGGGGAACAGGCGATGCTTTTTAATTCTTCGACGCATTTGGAGATGCTTGATGAATACGCAGGTTTAGGAAATCTGCGCGAAAAAGCGGCGGAAAAATATAAAAAATTGTCTTCCGTGCGGCGCGAAATCGAAAATTTGCGCGAAGACGAAGCCCAGAAATTACAACTTCTCGATATTTTGCAATTTCAAGTTGATGAAATCGGCAAAGCGAATTTGCAAGACGGCGAAGACGCAACCCTCGAAGAAGAAAAGAGGCGTTTGAACAACGTCGAAAAACTTTCGGCTCTGAGCGAAGAATCTTATCTTTTGCTTTACGAAAACGAAGAAGCAACGCTTACGATGCTTGAAAAAGTCGCGCGCCGAATCAAAGATTTAAGCGAGTTTGAATCTTTGTTCGCCGATTACACCGAAGGTTTAACGACAGCGCAGGCGGTTTTGGAGGATTTGGCATTTGCCTTGCGCGATTTTCGCGGAACGCTCGAATTTTCGCCCGAAAGATTGGCGGAAATCGAAAATCGTCTGGCGGAAATCTCGCGTCTGAAACGCAAATACGGCGGCACCATCGAAACGGTTTTGGCGCATTTTGCCGAAAGTTCGGAACGCTTAAAAAATATCGAAACCGCCGATTTGCGCGAAGCCGAATTACGGAAGGAATTAGAATCGGCACGTGAAAATTATCTGAAAACTGCCCGCGACCTTCACGATAAGCGCGAAAAATCAGCACGGAAATTTGAAAAAGAATTGGAAGTGAATTTAAAAGCAGTTTCGCTCGAAAAAGCGCGTTTTGAAATCCGCATCACGGCGGACGAAGCCGACGATAAATCATTCAGCGCAAAAGGTTTGGACAAAATCGAATTTTATTTTTCCGCAAATCCGGGCGAAAGCGTGCGCCCGATTGCAAAAGTTGCGTCGGGCGGCGAACTTTCGCGCCTTATGCTGATTTTGAACACCACAACAAAGCTCGCAGAAAAATCGAAAACGATGGTTTTCGACGAAATTGACACCGGAATCGGTGGACGAGTCGCTGAAGCTGTCGGACTTAAATTAAAAGAACTCGCCAACACACAGCAAGTCTTGTGCGTAACGCATCAACCGCAAGTCGCTGCGCTTGCCAATCATCATTTCGTTGTTGAAAAAGATTCGCAAAAAAACCGCACATTTATCAAAGTTCGAGAATTAGCAAAAGCCGAAAAAGTCGAAGAAATCGCCCGAATGCTCACCGGCGCACAAATCACCGAAACCGCACGGCAACACGCAAAAGAAATGCTCGGCGCAAAAAATTAACTAGCGAAGGAGAAAAAAATGTTGTTCAGAATCTTTCTTATCTGTCTTTTAATTTTTGTCTTTTCTACTGCTAATTTTGCTCAAAATAAGCAGTCTTGCAAAGTTACAAAAAATCTCGGCGGAAAATATAAACTGGATGATAGCTACACAAGTTTAGTCGAAGGAAGAGGTATTTTCTTTTTGAGGATAAAACTCAAACCGAAGAATATTAACAAAGGATATTTGCTGGAAGTTGCTCAACGAATTAAAGAAACTTATTGCAATGAAAATATAATCTACGCGGAAATTTGGGACAGTTCCGACAAAAGAATTTTTGATGATTTAACTCCGCCGCCGATTTTTCCGCCTTGGGCAAGAGCAATTTACAGTTTGGACAGAATAGAAAATAAAGAGATGATTCAATTTATTTCTTCAGATAAAATTACTGATGAAATCAGAATACAAAATTAGCCGTCGTCACCAATCGCTTCGACCGGACAAGCGTTGAGAGCTTCTTCGCAGAGTTCAAATTCTTCGGCAGTTTCGGGTTGTTTATGGACGAATGAATAGCCGTTTTCGTCGTTGCGCGTGAAGTTTGCGGGCGAAGTGTCGCGGCAAACGTCGCAGTCAATACATTCGCGATCAACGTAGAATTTTCCGCGCACGTTATCGGGTAATTTATCTTTGATTTCTGCCATTTATTCGTAAATTGACCTTATCTTTCTACCGAAACGAAACGGAAAACCATCGCGGCGAAGGATTTCGATGCGGTTTAATTCAAAAACGTCCAAATTATTTTCTGCGCCGT
>CALMEH010000325.1 GCA_937863115.1 uncultured Acidobacteriota bacterium | reverse complement strand
GCGAAACTATCTGATTCAAATGGGTGTGCCGAATGATAGCATTTATATCGGCGGAGTTGCATATTCAAGTAATTGGGGCGGACAAATACATATTTCGGTCAAAGAATTAAATCTGAATTCAGGCATATTGCCGCCTTATACGCCGACTGTTCCGACCAATCCGCAAACTCCTTCTGGCGCAAAAGAACAATGGATTGATGGTGATGGTTCAGTCAAAAAAGATTTGCTGGAAGGAGAATTGGCGTTGGAAATCGAATTTACTTACAAAGAAGGCGGAATTTAAAAAACAAAACCGCCGGTCAGCGTCAAGGCAAAGGTTACTGAAAAAGGAAAAGTCGAGTTCGGCGCGGAATGGACTCCGATAGAAGAAGAAATCAAAAAGAAAGCCTTCTGGGGCGCGATTCAGGAAGTAAAATTCAAGGTTTCCGCCGAAGGAACAGTCAGCGGAAAATTTGAGGGAACGCAAATCAAAACCGAAATAAACGCGACGCTTAAAACAGCTTTGTCGGCGGTTTTGGTCATCCCGAAAACTTCAATCAAAATCCCCGTCGAAGTTTCAATCGGTGTCGGCATCAACGGCGAAATCGTGCCGGGCTTACAAACTACTTATAAATGGTAATCGAAAAAAAGGAGCGGTTTGTTCAATAAACCGCTCCTTTTTTCTTTACGCCCAAGCAAATTCAGTCAATTTGCGCTTTTCGGGCGAATAAAACGCCAACACAATGTCCGATTTCGGCACGCCTTTTTCGAGCAAATATGTGGCGATACCGTCTTCCAAACCATCGTAATAAATCCAAAATTTGCCGTTACGGATTTCAACGTGAATCAAAGCATAATGATTTCGCTTGCCGTTTTCCCAACCATAAACCATCAACAAATAATTGTCTCGTTCACGGTCAAAAACAGGAATCATTCGCAAATCGGGATAATTTGAATAGCCGATATTGACTCGCCAATTTATAATTTCCTCGATGTAGTTTCGATAATCGTCTAGCTTTGCCATACCAAAATATTCTCCTCGTTTTTATCGAACACCAAAAACTTCACTTCAAAATCTTTGGTCAAAAGTTCTTTTAATTCATCTGTTAAAGTATCGTTCAGAGTTTCTTTATCAATCGCCATAAAAAGAACTCGGTCAGCTTCTTTTTTCATCAAAAGTCTTCGATAAATCAGATATTGCCCCAAAGCATTTTCGGCATCATTGATAACGGAACGTCCGACAAAACTTTTAATCTCAACTGCTATTTTATCATTTCCCTTTTCCGCCGCCAAAATCTTCTCCGCGCCCAAATCAATGAACAAATCCTTCTGACCCAATTTTAACGGATAAGGATCGTGCGTTATCGTCCAACCGTCTTTGATTAGCGCGTTTCTAACTTTGTCGTGGTAAAATCTCTCGCAGGCATAAATGAAATTATTCGACCGAATTTTGTTTTTCAAGTCGCTTTTCGTATTCGATTAAATGCGACGGCTGAAACATATTTTCCGAATTTTGCTTATAAAGTTTGGCTGTTTCGATGAATTTGTTAATATGTTCGCGGTCTTGAAAATACTTTTTCGGGATGATGTATGCGCTAGACAGTAGAACATTTATGACCAGAAAACTTTCTAATTCTTTTATTTCGCCAATGGCTTTCCACGCATAACGCGAAGTGTTCACATCCGTAACTTCGAGCAATTCGGTTTCAAACAAAATGATTCGATGTTCGCAAAACAATCCGTTTTGCGGTTCATTTAAAACTTCTTGCGTTTTCGCACGAACAATTAGCTTAATTATTCCCTGAAAGATCAACAAAAGCGCAAAACCGATAAAAGTTCTTACTAAAATAATGACTACCAAACTCCCGCCCGAATTCCACGAACCTGAAAAAATCGTGTATAGAACATCGGCAAAAATAAAAAGCAGATAAATAATGAGGAAAATCAAAACAAATGGCTGATGCTCTTTTTGAGTAGGCGCATTTTCCTTGCTGAATTGAAAAAAATCTTCGGGTTTTAATTCGTAATTTATTTCCACGGCTTTTTATAAAATTTCTCCAATTAAATCATAATCGTGGGCTTCTGTTATTTTTACATCGTAAATTTCACCGATTTTCGGCTCGAAGTTTTCGGGCATATCGTTGATTAAAATATAACCGTCAATTTCCTGCGCTTGACCTTGCAATCTGCCTTGAAAAAGCAAATCGGATTCTTGTGATAAGCCTTCAAAGAGAACTTTGTGGACTTTCCCGATTTTGGCTTTGTTTTTGCGTTTGGAGATTTTCGCTTGTTCCTTCATCAAAGTTGTGCGACGGCGTTTCATCGTTTTTGCGTCAACTTTGTTTGGTAAATCATAAGCGGGCGTGCCTTCTTCGTCGGAATATGTGAAAACACCGACGTTATCGAATTCGCAGTTTTTGACGAATGTCATTAATTCGCCGAAATCTTCTTCGGTTTCGCCGGGAAAACCTGTGATAAATGTCGTGCGAATCGTGATATTCGGAACTTTTTCGCGCACACGACGGATTAATTTCTCCAAACTTTCACGAGTTCCGCCGCGTTTCATCAATTTCAGAACATTGCGCGAACCGTGTTGCAGAGGCATATCGAGATATTTTACAGCTTTTTCGGTTTCGGCAATTGCTTCCAAAAAAGCATCAGAAATATGCGTCGGATATGCATACATCACGCGAATCCAATGCAAATCTTCAATCTCGCCGAGCGCACGAATCAGTTTCGCAAGTGCATCAACTTCGCCCAAATCTTCGCCGAAACGCGATGAATCTTGCGCGATCAATACAATTTCCCTTACGCCTTGTTTCGCCAAATCTTCGGCTTCTTTTAAAATCGAGCCAAACCTACGCGAACGAAACGAACCGCGCATATTTGGAATCGAACAAAACGCGCACGGACGATCACAACCTTCGGCGATTTTGATAAAAGCCGTATGCGATTCGGTTGCACGGTGGCGCGGCGTGTCAAAATCATACAAATATGTCGCAGTTTTATTTCCAATCGGCAGCAACGGAAGTTCGCGGAAATTTTTCGTCTTGTCAGCCGCGTCTAAAATTCGATCTAATTCATTTGTGCCGATAAATGCGTCAACGTCCGGCAATTCCTTCATCAAATCGTTGCGGTAACGCTCGACCAAGCATCCGGCAACAACCACTCTTTTTGTAATTCCGTTGTTTTTCGCATTTGTCGCTTCTAAAATAGCTTCGATAGATTCGGCTTTTGCCGATTCGATAAACCCGCAGGTATTCACGACAACGGTATCGGCTTCCTCCGCGTTGTTCGTAATTTCGTAACCGGCTTTTTTTAATTGTCCCATCATCACCTCGGAATCAACTAAATTCTTCGGGCAACCGAGACTGACAAATCCAACTTTTCTCATAAAACAAAATAAACTATTAGATTATCATAAAATCACGAATTCGGCTTGCTATTACCGAATTGCTTAATTAAAATCTTCACATTCCACAAATTAAATTTAAAGAGGAAAATTATGAAAACAAAAATAAACTCCGTAATTTCTATCGGAATTTTAGTATTTATTGCGATGGCTTGTAACGCAAGTTTTTCGACTGCGAATATGAGCGCGTTGAAATTCGGTAAAAACGACAAAGCCGATCCGGCAACAACGAATTTCAACCAAGGCGACAAGGTTTTCGTTGTCGCAACCGTGGCAAATTCGATGAGCAAAACAAAAGTCAAATTCAAGATCGAGGGCGTTGGCACTCCGTTGTCCAAAGAGATAGATATGCCGAGCAGTGGCGACGCATATTTGGAAATAACTAACGTCGCCGCCGGAGAATATAAAGCAGAAGTAACCTTGGTGGACGAATCGGGCAAAGAACTCGACAAAAAATCTGGCAGTTTTTCCGTCAAAGGCGATAGCACCAAAACCGAAAGTCCGAAAAATCCGACTAACGCCGATAAAGATGCAGAAACCGAAGACGCAGAAAAATAAAAAATAAAAAGTAAAAAGTAATTTCTTAGTTTTGCCTTTTTACTTTTTACTTATCATCGTGCCTTCGCCTTCGTCTGTAAAAACTTCCGATAAAAGCGCGTTTCTTTTTGTGCCGCTGATGATGTGTGCGGATTTTACGCCTCGATTGATTAGAGAAATAATTGATTGCAATTTTGGAATCATTCCGCCCGTCGCCTTGCCGTCAGTTATTAAATCTTCGGCTTCGGCGATGGTTAAATGCGAAATTTTCGTTTCGGGTTTGTCGGCTTCGAGATAAAATCCGTTGACATCTGAAAGTAAAATTAATTTTTCAGCCTTTAATTGCGCGGCAATTTCCGAAGCGATCGTGTCGGCGTTGATATTGAAAATTCGCCCGTCGTCGTCTGCGCCGAGCGATGAAACAACGGGCAAATAATCGTTTTCGAGAAGCAATTGCAAAAGTCCCGCGTTGATTTGCAAAACATCGCCGACGTTGCCGAAATCAACGGTTTCCATTTCGCCTGTCGCTTTATTCTTTATTGCTTTCGGCGGACGTTTTTCGGCGTGAACGATGTTGCCGTCAATTCCCGAAAGCCCGACTGCCGTTGTGCCGCGTTGGCGCAAAGCGGCGAGAATTTCGGTATTGATTTTCCCTGCAAAAATCATTTTCGCAAGTTCCAAAGTTTCATCATTCGTTACGCGCCGACCGTCAATCACCGTTTGCGTTACGCCCAATTTTTGCGCGAGTTCGCTCAATTGTTTGCCGCCGCCGTGCATCACGCAAATCTTAATTCCGACTTGGTGCAAAAGTGCGAGTTCTTCCGCTAAAGACGCAAGATTTTCTTTGTCTTCGGTAACTTTTCCCGAAAATTTGACGACAAAGGTTTTGCCTTTGAATTTTTGAATATAAGGCAAAGCCTCGCGCAAAAGGTCGAGCCGTTTTTGAATCATTTTTTATTACCTTTTCAGTTTGATTTTGTCTGCTTCCCTGCCGCTGAAACAACCGCCGAGAAAATTATTCAATAAATACGAATCGGCAAATCCGTCAACGCTGATTTTCATTAAAAACGGCGTTCTGTCCATTTCTCTCGTTTCCAAAGTCAACTCTCCGTTTTCAAAATTTCCTTTTAGTTGCGAAAGCTGATGATCCCAATAGACACTTTCGTAAATCGGTTTGAAATCTTTGAGATCATAATTTTTCAGGTAATTTTCGGCTCTTTCCCTTGGAACTTCGATAAAATTTTCCTTCCAAAAATTGCCCGTTTTCGCCTTCGCATCGTCATACAAAAAAACCGAAAGAAATTCAGCCAAAACATCATCACCCATTTCATAGGTGCTTTTGACCTTCGGCGCAACATAAAATAGTTCGTTAGGAATTTTGTCGGGAATTATCGCGCCTTGTTCAAATTCAATCAAAATTTGACGATACGAACCGCCGCACTTCTGCCCGTAAATCGCGCTGACAGATGCAAAAATTAACAAAGTTAAGATAAAAATTTTCATAAAATTTATTTAATAATTTTCGCCATAATTGCTTTCTGAACGTGCAGACGGTTTTCGGCTTGCATTACAACCACCGATTTTGCTGAATCAATCACCGAATCCGTAACGATCACATTGCGTCGAACCGGCAAACAGTGCATAAAAATCGCGTCGTTTGTCCGCGCCATTTTCGCGTCGTCAACAATCCATTTTCCGCGATAAACTTCGCGTTCACGAATGTCTTGATTTAAATTTCCGTAATGATGAAAACTTCCCCAACTTTTTGCATAAACGACTTCAACATCTTCAAACGCTTCATTTACATCATTTACAATTTCCAAACTGCCGCCGTTTTCTTTTGTCTGTTTTTCGATTTCGTTTAAAAGTTCCGCGTCCAACTCGTAACCTTTCGGATGTGCGATTCGCAGATCGTGTCCGAATTGCGCCGACGCAAGCGCAAAAGAATTCGGCACCGCCATTGGCAAAGGTTTCGGGTGAAACGCCCAAGTCAGCAAAACTTTTTTCTTTGTCTTGCCGAATTTTTCACGAATCGTCATCATATCCGCCATTGATTGACAAGGATGGTGCATCGCCGATTCGAGATTTATTATAGGTTTTGTCGCATATTTCTGAAAAGCCGACAAAATCGGCTCGGTGCGCTCCAAATTCCAATCCTGCAAATTCGCAAAAGTCCGCACACCGATCGCCGAAACATATCTTTCCAAAACACGAACAAATTCCGCTAAATGTTCGGTTTTATCGCCGTCCATCAAAACATTTTCCCGATGTTCGAGAGTCCAAGAAGTTCCACCCGGCTCAAGAATCACCGCATTTCCGCCAAGCTCATAAATCCCGACCTGCATGGAAGCCCGCGTCCGCAATGACGGATTAAAAAACACGAGCCCAACCGATTTACCGCTCAATGGTTTTTCAACATTTTTGCCGTTTTTGAGTTCAAAAGCCGATTCGATTATATTTTCGAGTTCAGCGCGTGAAAATTCAGATGTTTTTAGAAAATTATGTGTCATATTTTATTCATAAAAACCTTATCTTTTTCGCCGAGTTCAGCGATTTTGAGCATTAGAAAATCGCCGATTTCTTTGTGTGTGCGGAGTCTGTCGGATTTTTCGTAGAATTCTGTTAAATCAATTTGTTCGCCAAACCAGATTCTGACTTTTTCCCCGCCTGTCCAATTTCCTAAGACTTGTTTTGGCAAATCGTTGCCAAGACCTGCGATAAAAACGGGAATTACTTGCGGACGCGCTTTTCTGATGACTGCGCCTGCGCCAGGTTGGGCGGGCAGAAGTTCGTAAGGATTTTCGTTTAAATTTCGTTTGCCTTCGGGATGAAAGCCGATGATGTGTGCGTGTCCTTCCGAAGCGATTTGCACTAATCTTCTCAACGAATATTTGTCGAATTCGCGCTTTTCGGCTTCTTTTTCTTCGCGGAAAAATGGCGGATACATCGAAAACCATCCCATTACGAAATTCACAAACCAACCGACCGGATTTGTATAAAAAAACTTGGCGCGGACGGGGAAAAATAATTTTACAGGGCGACGTGTTTGGCGAAAAATCACGCTCGAAACGACATACATATCAAAAAACGAACGATGATTTGCTACCAAAAGCATTGGTTTTTCTACATCTGAATTTTCAATATTTTCCATTCCGAAGACATTCATTAAATTATAAGTGCAGATTTTTATCCAAAGCGAGCCGATGTGCCGCTGGAAAAAAGTCCAGAGATTTTTCCACGCGCCCACATTCATTCGATGTGCCAGACGAAATCCGAGTTTTTCGGTCAAATCCAAAACCGCAATTTCTTCGGGTGCGGGAGTAAGGATTTCCACGTTTCGATTTTTTATTAAATCGTTTTCAGCCATAAACAAAAAAATCAGTTTAGCATTTTCCGCCATTTATAAAAAAGTATGCACAAGTCTGATTTTTTTTCAGAAAAACAAGAAAACACCAAAAATCATTTCATAGACAAAAAAGAAAATTTTTTGTATGATAATTTGTCATTTAGAATAAATCTCGACCGTTTAGCGTAATTTTGAAGATGCACGTCCCTTTTATGTTTTTTCAGAAAAAAGCGGTTGAAAGTTTCGTAATAATTTCCCGAAAAAATTTAAGGAGTTTGTATGTATAAAAAAAGTTACCAAATCAGTATCTTTTTCCTGTTTTTAATTACGCTTTGCGTTCCGGCTTTGGCAAATACTTCGACGGACGGCGTTTGGCAGGAAACCGATGACACGAGTTATAAACAAAGAACACTCGAAAGGCTTGTCATTCCGTCAAGTTATAAATCATTTCGTTTGAATCCAACGACAATGCGCTCCATTTTGGCTAATGCGCCAATGGAATTTACCGAAGCGGCACAAAACAGCGATTTGATTCTGAGTTTGCCAATGCCCGACGGCACTTATCAAAGATTTCGCATCTTCGATTCACCGATTGTCGAGCCGGGATTGCTGGCAAAATTCCCTGAGTTGCGAACCTTCAGTGGTCAAGGCATTGACGACCCGACCGCGACCGCCCGTTTCGATTTTATCAACGGTGCGTTCCATTCGCAGATTCTTTCAACTAAAGGCACAATCCTTGTTGACCCGTATTTCAAACACGGCGACAACGAAAATTACATCAGCTATCGCAAAGATTCGGTTTCGCCGCAAGATGAATTTGTTTGTTACTTCAAAGAAAATAAACAAATTCAATCTTTGCTTAAAATCAAAGAAACGCTTCCTTTTGGCGAAGATGCGCCAAATGTTATCAGCGGCGCGACTTTGAGAACCTATCGTCTTGCGCTTGCCGCGACTTTTGAATATGCGGCGGCTGTCGGCTCAAATACTGTTGCCGGAACGCTTGCCGCCCAAGTTGTGGTAATGAACCGCGTCAACGGCGTTTATGAACGCGATGTAACTCTCAGAATGGTTATTATCGCCAATAATAATTTAATCGTTTTTGCTCAAAACAACACTGCCGCGTGCGGTGGCGTAAATTGCACCAGCGCAAACGATGGATATACCAACAACAACGGCGGCACAATGCTTTCCGAAAATCAAACAAAGTTGGACAC
>CALMEH010000324.1 GCA_937863115.1 uncultured Acidobacteriota bacterium | reverse complement strand
TTACTTACTCAAAACTCAAATTCAAGAAATTCTTAAACTCATTCTCTTTGTTCTGGCACTCATCTTGCCCTAAGCACCTTCGGAACATTAAACAATCCTTTTTAACTTTTCCGAAGGTAGGAACGAATATGAACAAAAGAGAGTCTGACGATTCACTGGAACAACACATCAGCGATGGCGGCGGCTACTCGTCCGTCTATCACAAAACAACTAACAATTTACCCGAAGAATTTTCCGGGATTGAGATTACACGCGATCCTGACGATGCTCTAACGATTTCATCACTGCTTCGCGCTGTTTGGATTCTGCTGGCAGTTTTTACGGTCAGTTTCGGGCTTAACGTCTTTTTGGCGGTTCGCAAAGCTGATCGAATCGTAGTGGACAAAACTTCCGGGCGCGTCATTGAACTTAATAACCGCGATTACGGCGCGACTGAAAATGTCGAGATTGCGCCGGACCGACCGAATGACACCGATAAGAAGTATCTGGTCAAGGAGTTTCTAAAATCACTTTACGAAGTCGAGCAAACGACCAGAGAATCTGAGGTCAATAAAATTTTAAGAATGCTCGATGCGGATTTATCGCTTTCGTTGGCTACGCGATTAAAACAAAACGGCATCTTGGCGGCGGAAAAGGCGGAAAGCGTCAATTCGACTTGGGAATTGCAGGATTTATCGGTAGATGAACGCGACCCGTATATCTTGCGGGCAATCGGCGTGCGTCGTATTCGGCGCAAAGCGGGCGGGCAGGACGTTGAAGAAACTTTGCAGTTAAAATGCAAATTTCTGCTCAAAGACTCGCCAAACTCTCCGGCGCGAAACGACAACAATCTGCGGACGGGCTTTACCATCCTGCGATTTCGCGTCGAACCTGTAAGCGGTAAAACTTCGTCGCCGATTGCTCTGCTCGCCGACGGCGATATTTCCACGGACGAGATTGAATCTCCAAATACAACGACCGAGAAATAAACGAATGCGGCGTTCGAGAGTGAATCCATACTCGAAGCAATAAAAAAACATTTTAGATTTTCAAATTAACTGTTGGCGTAAGGGCTTCTTACGTCCGACTTGAGGTAACTTTATGCAAAAACAACAATTTCTGTTTCTTTTAACTAACGAAATAGGGCTTCGGCTCAACGACTTAATCAAACTGATTTTTTTGATGACGGCGATTATTTTATGCGGAACTTTGGACGCAGAAGCGCAAAAAACTCGCACCAACAAAAAAGCAACGACTGTCGCCAAAAATGTTCAGCCGAAAAAAACTGAGAAGAATGATACCAATGACACGATAAATTCAAATATTCCCGTTGCGGTCATCAACTCTGCCGAAACCGATTTTCTTTCGGGCGAAGCGAGCGTCAATGTCAATCCGAAACAGCCGACCGTTGTGCGGCTCGGACTCGCGCAAAATGCCGTATCAATCGTCGAATTTCCCGCGTCTGATGGCGTTTATTATATCCACGAGGGTAATCCGAAACTCGTTTCCGTGTTTCAATCGCCGACGAAGGAATCAGACCGCTCAATTACGATTTATCCGGGCGAAGGGTTTGTAACGAGTGCGGCAAATCCGTCGGCAACCATTACTTTGCAGATGCGTTCGGGTTTGATTTTGATTCTGGAATTCGTTCCCGTATCGGAAATCAGGAAAAACGCACATCGTTGCGTTATCAATTACGACCGCGATGAAGTCATCGCGGCACGGCGCACGGCAGGGTTGGCTTACAATCTCGGCGAAGAAACCAGACCGACCACCACGCGAAACACACGAGCGAATTCTAAATTGGTTACTTCGACGAATGAAGAAACAACTGTCGAAAATACCAATGAAACCGAATCGAATCCAGTTCGTCTTGTTTCGCTCGAAGTAAATAAAGGCTCGGTCAGCCGTAAATCCGAAGAAAAATCTTCTAAAAACCCGAAAATCGGATTGGAGCTTTCGCGCCTCGTCAATAAACGTCTGGCTGATTGCTTAAAAAATCCGGCGAAAAACTTGGGGGCGTGGACGGCTGCCAATAACGGTTTAAGTTTGGCGGTATCTTCCGTTTCGGAAATTGATGCCGAACAAAGATTGGTTATTATCGCCGTTCGCAATGATTCGACGACGAATTTAAGACTCGTTCCGGGAACTCCCGAATTGCAAATCAAAACTCTTGACGAGCAGGGAAATGCACTGCAAACCGAAAGATTAGAGCGAATCTATGTCGAAACGACGAGCGCGGAAGGATTGGTTTTGCCGGGTTCGACCGTTTATTACGCGCTCGTCTATAAAGCTCCGGTGATGGGCAAAAGCCAACGATTAAGCGTTTTGGTTTCGCACGCGCAAGCCGCCGATTCGCCGACAACCATTGCCTTGCCGAATGTTAATGAAACCACGAAGGAGTAAACGAAAATGACTGAAACAGTAGCTAAAATAAACGACATTCCTGCTGCACTTCCGTTTTCGGAAACGGATGATACCCGCGAAAAACTGCTGCGGGAAGCCGCCGGAGAAAACACGCCGACGGATGAAAATTTGTCGGTTGAAGATGAAGATGCCGAAATTCTTGAGCAGCCTGCTAAGACTTCAAAGAAGAAATTGTTTATGGCTTTGGTCGGCTTTATTTTCGGTTTCGTTCTTTTGATATTGATTTTGTGCTGGTTTTTCGGAATCGGAGTTTTTGCCGCTCCCAAAGCACAGCCCGTTGACCGCACAGCAAAAACCAACTCGCCAAATTCGGCAACGCCTGTTACCGAAGATGAGAAAATGAAAATGGCTCTCAATCTGGTTGCCGAGAAAAATCCGAACGGAGATACAGATTCGTTGGTCAACAAAAACGAAAATGTCGTAGCCAATTCCAATTCATCTGTTGATATTCCGCCGATTAAAGCCACGGATTTGAATGAACCCGTCGTCGTGCCGGATCCACTTTCGGAAACGAACCGAAATCCGAATAATCCTGTAATTTCAAATCCGACGAATTCGACCAAGCCGCAAAATGCCGTGATTTCAACCGAAAATTCAAGCGTTATGAGCGGAAATAGCGTCAGCCGAACGGAAACACAATCGAAATCGCAAACAGAAACCACGCCGCTTGGACGTTCACTTTTTTTCGGTGTCGAGCGCAAGGAAAATACGGTTATTAATCGGGTTTCCGCCGTAAATAATCAAGCGGTTTCTGCTAATCAAAATGCTAATTTAACCAATACTTCCACGACGGCAATTCCGTTCGGAACTCTACTGCCAATTCGTTTTTTGGGTGCTGTTTACACGCTTAGGGCTTCAGGCGGTTTGGTCAGAATGGAACTGACCAGAAGCGTTTCGGGGAAAGATTATTCGTATCCGGCGGGAACGGTTTTGGTCGGAACTTTGCGCGGCAGCGAATACAAACGCGCTTTTATTTCCGTCGTCGGATTGGTTGATCCAACAACGGGCGGACTCGTCAAATTTGAAGGGGAAGTAATGGGCAATGACGGAGCTTCCGGCATTACAGGTCGCCGCCGTCAGGTAAAGGGCATCTGGTCGCGTGTCTTCGGCGGTCTTCGTGAAGCGGGCGCAGTTGCCCTCGGTGCAATCGGAAACAGGCGTTCGGGCGGCACTGTTATCATTTCTGAGTCAACATCCAAGGTTTCCGATGAAATTTCGGGTTTGATTGGCAACAATCGAAATCCGAATGAGTTCGTCGAAATTTCCGCCGGAACTACCGGATTTGTGATGGTTACGGATTTGCCCGATGAAATTTCAAATACGGAAAGGTTAGGTCAGAACTCGATAACGGCAACGGGACTTTCGGAAAGCGAACTTGCCGATTTATTTAGCGAAGGTAACAAGGAAAAGATACGCGCTGCCTTGCCGCGAATGACTCCGGCGTTTCGCCAGCTTGCCGAAAAAGTATTGGCGATTGAAGGCAAATAATTTTTGAAAGGGTGAAATTTTATGATTCCGCACGATTATCACAAACTGCAAATAAATCCGCGCAAACTTGTGCTTGAAGGGCGCGAAACGGAACTTTACGCGCTTGTTTGTCAAACCGGATATGTGCCTGAAGAACAGAATTTTTCGGACTTTTGCCAATCGCTCAAATCCGGCAGAGGCTGGCTTATTTCCGGCACACGCGGCAGCGGCAAAACGGCTTTTCCCGAAGCTCTGGCGACTGCCTGCAATCTGACGATCTGCATCGTTGCCGGGCGCGACGGTTTAAAACAGGAAGAAATTCTTTACGATTGGGACAAAGAAGAACAAGCTGCGTGGATGAACGAAAATCTGCGTATGGCGAAGGATGCGCCTGAAAACGAGCGAGAAAAGATTATGATGCTTGCCCGACAAGAAAAATGGAAACGCGATTTTTTGATTTTGGGCGAAATGGGTTTGGCTTACGACTTGGCGGCGAAAGCGTCGGCTAATGACGAAAATCTCGCGCCGCCGATTTTGATACTCGACGAAAGCGATAAATTCGGTGCGTCGGTTGAAGACGCGATGCTGATGCCGCTGGAGCGCGGGCTGATTTATATTCCGCGTCTCCTGAGTGGTTATATTGGCGTTTCGGATTGGCAATTTCGCCCGATTGTCGTAACGACTTCCAACGATCTGCGACACAAATTGAGTGCGCCGTTTATTTCGCGCCACATTTTTTCACGATTTTCTACGCCGAGTTTATTGAAAGAACTCGAAATTTTGCGGGCGCGATGTCCAAACGCAACCTCAATCCAACTCGCCCTTGCCGCCAAACTTCTCGACGGCGTGCGCGGCGTTGCCGGTCTCGAGGATTATCCTTCTTTGAGAGAATCTATTGATGTCGTCGGAGCTTTCGAGCGCGATTGTCTTGAAGACTTAGACGAAAATTCGATCCTTCGCTACTTCTGCTATTTCGTCAAAACGAGCGAAGCACAGGAATTTCTCAAGCTGCAAATTGATTATTTGCTCTTAACCGCTACGGCTTTTCATCCGCTCATTGACCGCTGGTTGGCGGAACGTGATGAACATTATGCAAGGCGGATAAACCACAATTTTATTGGCGCAAACATAAACGGTTTAATTCAAGAAACAACGGGGAATTATGCTTAAACGTCCACAACTTAAAAAAAATAAAACTGAAATTTACGCACAAAAATCGAAGAAATTGAGAACTGTCATTCGGTCATTAGTATCTTCGCCGACTTTTAATGTAATTGCTTTGGTCGTCCTGCTTTTATCCGTCATTTTCGGGCTTCGCACCTTCCGCAACGGACAGACGCAAGCACAAATTAAATTCGTCGAACACAATAAGTTTAATGATGCTAAAACCGAATCGGACGAAAACAGAATCTATACTGCGCCGCAAATCTTCAAGGGCGAAGTTTATGACACTTCCATACGCTTGCGCGAAACCGGCGCACTCGGAATGGCGATTTCGCTCACCGTTTTTGCCTATCATACCGAGCAGGGAAGTGTGCCGCCGAATTTAGAGAAAATCTGGTCTTTATTAACGGAACGAAAATTAATGCCGCCCGGATTTGAATTTCAAAGCGGTGAACTGCATTCGCCGTCCGGCACGATTTTGGTGCGGTATCAATCTGAGCCGCTCAGATTTGAGATTCTTTCGCGTCCCAGACAAGATTCGGCAAGTCCGGCGATTTTGCTGCGATTTCCGCTGACCTCTCTGGACAGACGAACCATTACCTATTTTCAATCGGGTTCCGTTAATCGCTTTGACATTCCCGCGCCGTTTGCGCCGCTCGAAAAAATCGTTTCCGCCGGATGGACAATGGAGCAGTGGCGCGGAGAATTACTGCCGAAAAACCAAAATAATCTTCAAATTCTCGAAGAAGAAAAACGACTTCTCAATCAATTAAAAAATCAACAATAGGAAAGGAAGATTTATGACACAAACAGCAAATTCGATTATTGACACGAATCGTAATCTTCGGATTACAAAATGGGGAATTTATCTGTTTCTCAACCGCAAAAGAGATAAAGATTGTGATAATTGCGGCAAAAAAATCAGAAAGTTGAATCGGATGGTTAGCCGTGTGAATGTCAAGGAAATTCGGCACGTTTTTATTTCTTATGTTTGTCGCAGGTGTTATTAAACACTCATTGAAGTTATCCGCTAATTTTTATGTTTTCATCAGAATGGATCGAAAAATTCGACGCATCACGCGGGATTCCGCGCAAAGCGAATGAGCAATATTTGCCTGCCTATCAAGCGTTTTGGGCGTGGGCGGGCGATGTCGGTCAAGCCGTTTTTTTTATTTTTTTAGGCTTGACCGGTGCATCTCTTAGTTTGTTTGCCGGATATTTGCTGGAAGTTTCCGGTCTGATGTGGCTGGTTTTCTGGGCATTAGCGGTGCTTTCGCTGGCTGCCGGATTTTTAGATACTTATCTTTTGTGCTTTTCTTATCGTCTTTGGACAATGGCTACCTCGCACGGCTCGGCGCGTTGGGCGAATCTGAAGGATTTAGTTGCTAAAAAGCTGGTTAATAAATTTAAGGTCTTGCCCTTGCCGAAAAACTCTTTGCCGATAGCTAAAGTTTTCGGTGGATTCGATTTGTTTTTGCCGCGTGAACAATGGCTCAGGCACTTTGCAATGTTCGGTCCAACGGGTTCGGGCAAATCAAAAACCTTTTTTATGGCAATGATTCGAGAGGTGCTGAAAAATTCGTCCGTCTTAGTCTATGACCCGAAAGGCGAATTGATTGAACAGACGGGAAATTTTGCCCGAAATATTTATCGCCTCGATTTAAACAATCCCGAAAAATCGGACAGATGGAATTTTCTGCCTGCCTGTCGTGAAAATCCGTCTTTTGCCTGCCAGATTGCCGGAATGATGTTGGGAGCCGAAAGTAGGCAGAAAACTTCTCAAGACCCGTTTTGGGGCGAAGCAGAACAGCTCGCTTTAACCGCGATTTTATTGCATTTGGCGTATGTTTACGGCGACAAAGCGATTCCGGCTTTTGCCGCCGATTTTCTCATCGGACTTGGCGGAAAAGAAGACGGTTTTGCCGCCGCGCTCGAAACTTCGCCCTCATTTTTTGCCAAACAAGCCTTTTTCGCTTTTCGGCGTTCACCGCCGCAAACGCACGGCTCGGTGCTGATCGGACTTTACAACAAACTGCGTCCGTTCACGCTCGCGCCGACGCGAATGGTCACGACTGTTCCGACAGCAAAAGAAATCGAAATGGACTGCCGGATGATTGATTTTCGCCGATTGCGACAAAAGGGAACTGCCGTTTATTTGGTCGTTTCGGAAGGCGCGGCGGAAATTTACAAGGAGTTTATAGCTACTTTTTTAGGACAAGCTGTTTTGGAAATGCGGCTCGACGGTGTGAATGAGCCAGAAATTCCGTGTTTCGTGCTGATTGACGAAGCCTATCAACTTAACGTCGCCGAAGTAAAACGCATCTCCGGCATCGGGCGCGGACGCGGGGTTGGTTTGGGATTGGGCTATCAGGATCTGCCGCAAATGTATGACCAATACGGGAAAGAGCAGGCAAACGCTATTTTGGGAACGGTGATGACCAAGATTTTTCTGCCCGGACTCGACGACGTTACGGCGGAATACGCTTCCAAACAACTCGGCGAAACAACTATTTTCGCCAAAACTTATCAGGATTTTCCGGGTAAGAAAAATGACAACATCCGCTACGCCGAACAAAAACGTCCGCTGATGTTCGGTTCGGAAATTCGCCAAATCCCGGCGCATAAAGAATTGCTC
>CALMEH010000323.1 GCA_937863115.1 uncultured Acidobacteriota bacterium | reverse complement strand
AAAGCGAATCTCGGACAAGCCGAACCTGCACGTTTGAAAAAATGGGCGGACGCAAAACTTTATGAAGCAATTCAGAATGAACGCCAAAACCGCGAAAAATTCATTTTGCACGACGGTCCGCCGTATGCCAACGCCGACATTCACATCGGCACGGCTTTGAATAAAATTTTGAAGGATTTTGTCATAAAATCGCGTTCGATGTTCGGATTTCGTGCGCCTTATGTTCCGGGTTACGATTGCCACGGATTGCCGATCGAAACACACGTCGAGAAAAAATTGGCGGAAAAAGGCAAAGATAAAAAAGATCTGCCGGTTTCGACCTTTCGCCGAATATGCCGCGAACACGCTTCGACGGCAATGAATAATCAGACGCGCGATTTCAAGCGTTTGGGAATTTTGGGCGAATGGGAAACGCCGTATTTGACGATGTCGAACGAATACGAATCGGAAACGGCGCGGCTTTTCGGGAAATTTTTGGAACGCGGCTACGTTTACAAAGGTTTGCGCCCCGTTTATTGGTGCATTCACGATCAAACTGCGCTTGCCGAAGCCGAAGTCGAATACAAAATCCATAATTCGCCTTCGATCTATGTGAAATTTCCTTTGGCGACCGATCCGGCAGAAATTGATGAAAAGCTAGCGGGCAAAAAAGTTTCGCTCGTGATTTGGACAACAACGCCTTGGACGATTCCGGCGAATTTGGGAATCGCAGTTCATCCCGATTACGAATATGCGGCAATCGAACACGGCGACGAAGTTTTGATTGTCGCTTCGGAATTAGTCGGTTTTGTCATCGTTAAATGCGGAATCGGCGGCGTAAATGAAGACGGCGAACGTCAAATGCCAAAGATTTTAGCAAAATTTGCAGGTTCAAAACTCGACCGAATGAAGGCGAAACATCCGTGGATTGACCGCGAATCTTTAATAATGAATGGCGACCACGTTACGCTCGGCGGCGAGGCGGACGGCGAAACCGAACTCGATGTTTCGGAAGCACGCGAGAAAAAAGATACCGCAAAAGCCGGAACGGGACTCGTTCACACCGCGCCCGGACATGGACACGACGATTATGTCATCGGCAAAAAATACGGTTTGGAAGTTTATTGTCCGGTTGATAATGCGGGCAGATATATGGACGATGTCGAAGGTTTTGTCGGCGAAAATATTTTTGCGGCAAATCCGAAAATCGTCGAATTGATGCGCGAAAACGGTTCACTTTTGTTTGCTGAAAATTACGAACATCGTTATCCGCATTGTTGGCGATGCAAAAAACCGGTCGTTTTTCGCGCCACGCCGCAATGGTTCATTGCGATGGACAATTTGGAAGATAAATCGTTGAGAGCGCAGGCTTTCCGCGAAATCGAAAAGGTAAAATGGCATCCGAATTGGGGCGAAGGTCGAATGGCGAATATGTTCAAAGGTCGTCCCGATTGGTGCGTTTCACGTCAAAGAAGTTGGGGCGTGCCGATTCCGGTTTTTTATTGTCAAGATTGCGGCGAAACGATTGCAAAGCCTGAAATCGTCAATCACGTTGCCGATATTTTTGCGAAGGAAACGGCTGATGCTTGGTATAACCGCGTGGAAAGCGAACTGCTTCCCGAAGGTTTCGCGTGTCCGAAATGCAACAGCACGGATTTTGCTAAAGAAACCGATATTTTGGATGTTTGGTTTGATTCGGGCTCAAGTTGTGTTGCGGTTTTGGAAACGCGCGGCGACACTCTGCGATTTCCGGCAGACGTTTATCTCGAAGGCGGCGACCAATATCGCGGTTGGTTTAATTCGTCGTTGATGTGCGGAATTGCGGCGCACGACCAATCGCCGTATAAACAGATCATCACGCACGGTTGGGTTGTTGACGGCGAAGGTAAAAAGCAATCGAAATCGGTTGGAAATGTAACTGCGCCGCAGGAAATTATCAACAAATCCGGCGCGGACGTTTTGCGTCTGTGGGCGGCGGCGGTTGATTACACGGAAGACGTTCGATGTTCGGACGAAATTTTGAATCGCGTAACGGACGCTTACCGAAAATTCAGAAATACTTTGCGTTACGCGCTCGGAAATCTCGACGGATTTAACCCCGAAACCGATACTGTTGCGCTTTCGGAAATGCTCGAAACCGACCGCTGGGCGTTAGCGAGTTTTGACGAAGCGGCGAAGGAAATTTTGACGGCTTACGAAACCTTCGATTTTCAAACCGTCTATCGAACGATTTACAATCTTTGCACCGTAACGCTTTCGGCGCGATATTTCGACATCATCAAAGATCGTCTTTATATCTACGCACCGAAGAGTGTGGCGCGACGTTCGGCGCAAACTGCGCTTTATGAAATGACGGATAAACTTTGTCGTTTGCTTGCGCCGATCTTGGCTTTTACGGCTGACGAAGCGTTTGAAAATCTGCCGCATCAGAAATTCGCATCGGTTCATTTGGCTGAATTTCCGCGCATTTCGGGCGCAGACAATTCGCAGATGTTGAACGATTGGGAACGTATTTTCTCGATCCGTGACATTGTTCTGAAATCGCTCGAAGAAGCTCGGGCAGCAAAAGAAATCGGCTCGTCTCTGGAAGCAAAAGTCGTTTTGACAGTTGATAAAGAAACGACGATGTTTTTGATTTCATACTTCGAAGATTTGCGCTATATCTTCATCGTTTCGCAAGTCGAGGTTCACGAAGGTGAGGCTTTTTCAGTAAAAATCGAAAAAGCCGACGGCGAAAAATGTGAACGCTGTTGGAATTATTCAACCAGAGTCGGCGAATCGGAAAATTATCCGACCGTCTGCGAAAGATGCGTTCCGGCTTTGAACGAAATCGAAAAATTGGCGAATGCTTAAACCTAAAAATATGTCTGATTATGAATCGCTTTTAGAAAGAATAAGGCAATCTCCCAAACAACATTTGGGGCAAACATCCGTTTCCAAAATTCGTAGTTACACGATGGGATACGATTTTGCCAGACAATTTTGGGGATTGCCTGCGGTTCACAACCGACTTTCGTGGGATAAATATAGAGAATGGCAGGAAAGTAAAATTCATTTATGCCGTCAAAATTTACAATCTTTCTGCTTGCTGATTTGCGACGATGAAAAGCAAGCATTTGATTTATTTTTTGAATTTCAAGATTTGGCTTTAGAAGAATGTCGAGCCGATTTAGTTATAAAAGAAGATTTGGAAGCTAAAAACTTCGATCCGGCAACCGCAACAAAATCAAGAACTTTGATTGATTTTATTCTTGACAAAGAAACAATCAGAAAACGACCTGCGATGTATTTTGGAAATAATCAAATCAGCGGTTTGTGGGCAATGTGCAACGGTTTTCTATGTGCTGAAAAAGATTTGGGAATTACGGATTCGTCGGACTCAATGAATTTGGAACTTTTCCAATTATGGCTCGACGAGCGTTACCCGATTGCCAAAGGACAAACTTGGGACAAACTCTTTTATTTTGAAGCACTTGATTATGACAGCGGAGCTTTTGAGCAATTTTATGAAAACTTTGAAATGTTTCTTGAAGGTAAAAATTCTGATGCTCCGCCGCGTTGGATAGAAACTGTCATCGAAAATATCAAGAAAAATTCAAAAGACCAAACAGAATAAGAGCGCGTTCGCCGATTTGAGTTATAATTAAATTGCTATGATTAAGTTGGCATCAAAACGAATTGCGAGAAGAAGTTACAAAACGGGAGTTAATGAAATGGGATTGGTTTATGCGGAAATTGATTTGATAAGCGGCGACGATATTGTTTTGCATCGGCGCGGGTTTATCGAAAAAGAAGAAATTAAACAAACGACCGTTACGGCTTTGGTTGACAGCGGCGCGTATATGCTTTCGGTAAATGAAAACATCAAAACGCAACTTGATTTGCCGGTGATTGAAAAGCAATTCGTAACTTTGGCGGATGAAAGCACCATCGAAGTCGAAATTGTCGGACCTGTCGAAGTGCATTTTGAAAATCGTTCAACGACGGTTCGAGCAGTCGTTTTGCCGGGCGATGCGGAAGTTTTGCTCGGCGCGATTCCGATGGAAGATATGGACGTTTTGATTCATCCGCGTGAACAAAAACTTGTCGTCAACCCGAAGCATCCATACGTTGCTAATAAATATTTGAAGTAAAGTTTCTCCGAATGGAAAGAACAATTCTTGCAAAGCAGACGTAAATTAAAAGTTGTGAATAAAAAAGATATTTTTTGGAAATTGGGTTATTTAGTCGCGGCGGGCGCGATTTTTATGATTGACCAGATGACGAAAGCGTGGGCGGTTCGTCGTTTGCGATTTGGCGATGATATTCCGGTGATTTCAGGATTTTTGAATTTCGCATACGCGCAAAACACGGGCGCGGCGTTTTCGATTTTCGATTCTTACGGCGATTCGGGACGTTGGGGACTTTCGGCAGTTGCGTTGGTGGCTTCAGTTTTAGTGCTTTATTATTTTTGGCGCACGCCGCGTTCCGATGACCGAATGCTCGGCGCATTAGCTTTGCTTCTTGCGGGAATTGT
>CALMEH010000322.1 GCA_937863115.1 uncultured Acidobacteriota bacterium | reverse complement strand
AGAAAGGTTTGGAAGGTTTCTGGGGTTACGATGGCGGGCGCGACCTTTGTCAATGAGTTGCGCGGACAAATTGCCACCGACAACCGCCGCGAAGATTCAAACATCGGCGGCGCAGACATACGCATTTCCGGCATCGGACGCATCGGCGGTTCTAATAGCCGTCCGCGAATTTTTAATACGACGCGCTATCAACTTTCTGACAATCTTTCATATACACGCGGCATTCATCAGTTGAAATTCGGCGTTGATATCAACATCAACCGCTTTGAAGCACAGCGCGTTACGAACGGCACGGGAACTTGGCGTTTCAACAGTTTGCAGGATTATATCAATCTCATTCCGCGCCGTTTTGACCAAGCTGTTCCACAAATCGGCGAAGCACTGCTGGCAACGGGTTATCAGCGCGAATACGCATTTTTCGCGCAGGATAAATTTAAGCCGCTCAAAAATCTGACTGTAACCGCCGGACTTCGTTGGGAAGGTTTGAATAATCCGACTCCGCCATATCCGAATCCGAATTTGCGCGAAACGCAAGCGATTCCCGATGATTACAACCAATGGCAACCGCGTCTCGGCGCATCTTGGGACATTTTCGGCGACGGAAACTCGGTTTTCCGCGTTTCGGCGGGAATTTTCGCTTCGCGCACACCGGCGATTTTGTTTTATCGCGTTTTTACGAATAATGATTTGGTTACGAAAGATTTGCGGATTGACGAAAGAAGCGGCGCGTGCCGCACGGCTTTGGGCGCGGCAATTCCGACCAACTGTTTTTTCAGAGGCACAGGCGCACTCGTTACTTTCCCGAATGTTTTGAGCGGAATTTCCAGCGCAACGCTCGCCGCTTTTACCATTCGCAACGGTGCGGCTCTGACTCGCGCTTTCGGTTTTGACGAAGATTTCAAAAACCCGCGCACGTTTCAAGGTTCGGTAACTTGGGAACAAAAGATTGGTCAAGATTTCGCGCTTTCAATAGGTTATCAGCGAACTTCGGCGTGGAATCTGCAACGCCGCGTTGACCGCAATTTGTTTGCGCCAACGATTCAAGCGACAGGTTTGCCGGTCTTTCCCGTGAACGCCCAAGGCGGTGCGCTTCGCCCAAATCCGAATATCGGAATTTACTCGATTAACGAATCAACCGCGCATTCGACTTACGACGCGCTTTCGTTTTCGCTTCGCCGCCGTTTCGCACAGAGATTTCAATTTGAAGCAAATTACACGTTTGCCGACAACCGCGACGACGATTCGAACGAACGCAATTTTTCGCGTGAACCGACGCTTAATCCTTTCAATTTGAAAGCCGAAGCCGGACCGTCAAAACAAGACGTGCGCCACAATTTCAATTTTAGCGGCGTAGTTGATTTAGGTTACGGATTTACTTTGAGCGGAATCGCCTTGACACGAAGCGGATTTCCATACACGCCGCGAATTATTGACGGCGAAGATTACCAAAACGACGGCAACGATGCCAACGACCGCGCCATCGTCGGCGGTCAAATCGTCGGACGCAACAGCGCACGGCAACCTTCATTTTTCAATTTGGATTTGCGTCTTTTGAAAAAATTCAAATTCGGCGAAACGATGAATCTGGCGTTTTCCGCAGAAGTTTTCAACGTAACCCGAAGCACGAACAGAGGTTTCGGCGTTGACGGCATCAGCGATTTTTGCACCACCAATTCCGCGCTTGCCAACACCGCAAATCCTTTGAACATCACTTGCCCGACCGGAACTTCGCCGTCAATTAATGCCGCAGTTCCTTACACCGCACCGTCAACCGCACGTTTCGGCGGACCGCGACAGTTGCAACTCGGCGTGAGATTTACCTTTTAGACGGTGAGACAGAGAGACGAAGAGACGGAGAGAAAAATTGACTGCAAATTAGCGTCTCTTCGTCTCTCCGTCGCATCGTCCCAACATCTTTTTCAAATCTCATCCAACAAAAAGCTCAAAATGCTTTCGCAAATTCATCGAATTAAAAACTTCTCTCTTCCCGTCAATTCCTACGGAAAACCAATTCGGAAAATCTTCGTCGCGCAATAAAATTATTTCTTCATCGTGCTTTTTCATCCCGAAATGCGCGAGCCGTGCCGCCGCGAGTGCGCCGCCGCGCATAAATCCGTCGGACGGCGTGCGCGTCCAACCTGCTTCGAGGGAAAGGCATCTTACACCGAAACGAAGCCGCAAAATTGCGCCGACCATATTTGCTTTATTAAGTTCAAATTGATGCGGACTGTGGTTTTCGAGCGCGATTTGAATTTGTCCGCGATTGGCAAAAGCGACGATTTCGGTCATTGAATCAAACAACCATTTAACGCTTGCCGTGCGAACAAAATCGTTTGCGGCGCGTAAATTTAAATAATCGGCAACATCGGTATTGTTTGATTCGGCAATTTTCGTTTCAAGTTGCTTTGCCCAAACTTGTTCCAGTTCGTTCATCAATTTGAGCATAAACCTTTGAAGCGTTTATTTGCAATTTCGTGGTAAGATTGGTTAATTGTTAGTCGTTAATTGTTAGTTGTTAGTTGCTAAATCCTTCTTTGCAATTAATAACTAACAATTAACGACTAACAATTAACAACTAACAAAAGCATTATGAAGAATTTATCCGTTTTATTTTTAATATTTTTATTCTCCGCATCAGTTTTGGCGCAAAAACCAACAAAAACGCCAACTCCGAAGAAAACCACTCAAACAAATAAACCCGCTGACGAACAAACGGAATTCGATAAAGCCGTTGCGCTCACAAACGCGGCGGAACGAATCCCGGCATTGCAAAATTTTATAAAAAATTTCCCGAAATCCGCGCAAATCGTTCGTGCGCAAGAATTAATCGTCAGCGCACGGGCGCAAATCGGCGATGAAAAACTGCAAGCGGGCGAAAAGGAAAGCAGTTTTGAATATTTCAAAATGGCAATCACAGACGCGCCAACGCCCGTTTCCGATAAACTTTTCGGCGACGTGATTTTACAGATTCCAACAAATCTTTTCACCAGCGGCGCACCCGAAAAAGCCTTTGAATTTGCCAAACTCATCGAAGAAAAAATCGGCGCAAATGCCAAACAAATCGTTGGTCTGGCATCATTTTATCTCGGCACGGAAAATTCCAATGAAGGAAAAAGATTGGCAAAAAAAGCAATTGAGATTGACAGCGTTTTGCCGTCGGCGTATCAAACGCTCGGCTTGAGTTATCGAATGGGTTTTATGCTCGATGATGCGATTGCGGCTTATACCAAAGCGTCGGAATTGGACGCGGCTTCAATAATTTCAAAGCGAAGTTTGGCGGATTTGAAACGCGCCGTCGGAAAATCCGCCGAAGCGATTGCGCTCTACCGCGAAGTTTTGATTATGGACGCGGAAGACGGCGCGGCACAAAACGGTTTGATTCTCGCGCTGTTCGATTCGGGAAAAAAGACGGAAGCCGAAAGCGAATTTAACAAATCAATCGAAGCAAATCCGAATAATTTATTTTTGCTCGTCGGCGCGGCTTATTGGTATGCAGCGAATAAAAACGGTGAAAAGGCAGTCGAACTCGCGCAGAAAGCTCTCGAAGTCGAACCTCGTTATACTTGGGCGCACATCGCGTTGGCGCATGGACTTTTGGCACAGAAAAAACCGCTCGAAGCCGAAAAAATTCTGCTTGCCGCGAAACTGCACGGCGATTTTCCGACGCTCGATTATGAACTTGCAACCGCACGTTTTGAAGCCGGATTTTACCGCGAAGCCGCCGACAGTTTGCGCCGGAGTTTTCGTATCAACCCGAAAGACGGCTACGTTCGCGCACGGCTCGGCGGTCGCGTATCGCTCGAAGCCGAAACTTTTTCCGAACTTCTCGGCGCAGAACGCCGTGCCGGAATTTATCAACCGCTTGCCGCCGACACGGAAGAAAACTCAACGAGAATGAAAACCTTGCTCGATTTGTCGCAAAAACTCGATTCGGCTGAATCAACCGATGAACAAATCGCGGAAGCCGCAGACAAATTTATCGGCGGCAACGATCCGATGAAATTTTATCGCCAAATGTTTGCGGCGCGTCAGCTTTTGCAAAAGAAAAAGGCTTTGCCGAAAATTCTGGAAATCGTCAAAGCCGCCACGCCGCAAGTTGATTCCGCGCTGACGGTCGAAAATCCGGCGGCGGCAGTTCTGGCAGATGCACTTTACGACAGTCGCACGTTTGCCGTTTCGCGCAATCAAGTCGTCATTGTGCCGGACGTTCCGCGCCAGACGCTTTCAAATATTTTGCGCGGCGAAATCGAAGAAATCAGTGGTTGGACGCTTTTCGAGCAAAACAAACCTGCCGAAGCGATTGTGCGTCTGAAACGCGCTTTGAGCATTTTGCCCGATAAAAGTTCGTGGTGGCGTTCGAGCCAATGGCGTTTGGGTGCGGCACTCGAAGCCGACGGAAAATTGCCCGAAGCCCTCGAAGCATACACCAAAAGCTATCTTGCGGACGTGGCGAATTATTCAAAATATATCGTCATCGAAACTCTTTACACAAA
>CALMEH010000321.1 GCA_937863115.1 uncultured Acidobacteriota bacterium | reverse complement strand
AGAGATGAAAAAGCGTCGTGCCGAGCGCGTAAATATCGCTTCTGGTGTCAGTTCCCGTCTGTTGAATTTGTTCGATTGGCGAATAACCGCTCATTCCGCCAACGAGCGTTTGGGCAGAGCCTTTTGCCAAGCCGAAATCAAGCAAAATAATTTTTCCTTCGCGGGTGAGTTTAATATTGTTCGGTTTAATATCGCGGTGAACAATTGGCGGCTCGAAATTGTGCAGATAGCGCAAAATATCCAAAATCTGAAGCGTCCAATCAAGAACTTTCAAAACATTCAAGCCGCGTCCTTGCCGCAATTTTCCCGATTCGAGAATGCCCATCAGCGTTTCGCCTGTGATAAAATCCATTACCAGAGCTTGCGAATTATCTTCCAGAAAAAAATAATCCACAACCTTCGGCAAGCCTTCGTGGTCGAGCCGCGCTAGGAGTTTTGCTTCGATTTCAAATCCTTTTCGTGCAGTTTCCGTGCCGGAAAAGAAGCTTTTTTTGACGGCAACTTCTTGATTTTTCAACAAATCGAGTGCAAGAAAAACAACTCCCATTCCTCCCCGGGAAATTTCCTGAATGACTTTATATCTGCCGCGAATTACGATTTGCGAGTTTTCCATATTTGAAAAGGCAAAACTACTGCTTCATTTTATTTAGACTAGAGATATTTGGGAATCTTACTATACAACGTATTTTTTTTCAATTTTTTTTTACCATTTAGTAGTGTCCTATTTGTGTGTTGCTGAAGATGTTTAACCACACGCATCACACAAATAGACACAAAAAGAAGCGATAGATTTGTGATATTTTGTGTGAATTTGTGGTTATTTTCAAACAACACAGAATTAGGACACTAACTACCATTTACACTAACGCCTCAATAATAAAGCTACGTCTAAATGGAAAATGACTCAGTGAGAAACATCTTAAGTTTTCGGTTTTTTAGGAAACACAGCTCTTTGTTTTATTGAAGTTTGCAATTTTTTTTGAGGCAAGTTACCATTATTTCTCAATAAAATAAGACTTTTATTAGCTTAAACAACAAATTTGAGATAGAATTTAGAAGTCTTTCGGATTTTAATAACACTTCGCTATTTTATGGGTTTTTCGACAATCGCAATTCATACAGGCAACGAACCTGACACATCAACGGGCGCGGTTAGTGTGCCGATTTATCAAACTTCAACTTACAAACAAGACGCTCTAGGGCAGCATAAAGGCTATGAATATGCGCGGACGCAAAACCCGACTCGTTCGGCACTCGAACGAAACATTGCCGCGCTCGAAAATGCAAAATTCGGCTACGCTTTTGCTTCGGGAATGTCAGCGACCGATGCAGTTTTAAAACTCATCAAAAGCGGCGATCACGTTATCTTGGGCGATAATACTTACGGCGGAACTTTTCGGCTTTTTGATAAAGTCTTGAAAAATTACGGCATCGAATTCGATTTGGGTGATAGGGCCAGCATTTCAAAAGTCGAAATGGCTTTCAAACCGAATACGAAGATGGTTTTTGTTGAAACGCCAACGAATCCCATAATGTCCGTAACCGATTTGCAAGCCGTTGCAGAAATTTCACACGCGCACGGCGCGAAAACCGTCTGCGACAATACTTTTATGTCGCCTTACTTGCAACGCCCGATTGATTTCGGCATTGATATTGTCGTGCATTCGACAACGAAATATTTAAACGGACATTCGGATTCGATTGGCGGATTTGTCGCCTTGAATAATGAAGAAGACGCGAATTGGATTCAGTTTATTCAAAACAGCGTCGGCGCAATTCTTTCTCCGTTTGATTCGTTTTTAGTTTTGCGCGGCACGAAAACGCTTGCCGTGAGAATGGACAAACACGACGAAAACGGTCGTGCCATTGCCGCGTTTTTAGCTGAACACCCGAAAGTTCAAAAAG
>CALMEH010000320.1 GCA_937863115.1 uncultured Acidobacteriota bacterium | reverse complement strand
TCGATTTGGGTGAAATGTTCGGCGGACAAAGCCGTTCGTCGAGCCGAAGTTCGGTAATGCGCGGCGCAGATTTGCGTTACGATTTAGAAATCAGTTTAGAAGAAGCCGCCACCGGCAAAGATATGAAACTGAAAATTCCGCGTCTTCAGACCTGTGAAGAATGCAGCGGTAAAGGCACGGAAAAAGGCACGGAACCGGAAACCTGTATCACTTGCCAGGGAAGCGGACAGACACGCTATCAACAAGGCTTTTTCGCAGTTATGCGAACTTGCGGAAACTGCGGCGGACGCGGACAGATCATCAAAACTCCGTGCAAAACCTGTCGCGGCGCAGGACGAGTCGAAAAAGAAAAGAACATCGAAATAAAAATTCCCGCCGGAGTCGAAACCGGTTCGCGTCTGCGCGTTTTGAACGAAGGCGAATCGGGCGTGAACGGCGGACCAACAGGCGATTTATACGTTGTCATTCACGTTGCCGAACACGAAATTTTTGAACGTCAAGGCGCAAACCTCTATTCCGCTGGGCCGATAACCTTCACCCAAGCCGCCCTCGGCGCAGAACTAAAAGCCCCAACTCTGGAAGGCGAAAAAAAACTGAAAATACCCGCCGGAACACAAACAGGCACGGTTTTCCGCGTTAAATCTCAAGGAATGCCCGCACTTGGCGGACGCGGCAAAGGCGATATGTTTGTTGCTGTAACCCTGATTACGCCCAAAACCTTAACCAAAGAACAACGCAAACTGCTCGAACAACTCGCGGAAGTCGAAGATACAGAATTTCAAGACGCGAGTTTTATGGACAAGGTAAGAAATATTTTCGGCTAAAAGACAGAAACCAGCGCGTCAGCAAGGGTGGAAAACTTCAATTTTCAAAAGCGGTGAGCAATTCACCGCTTTTTTAATGTGCCGAAAAAAAATCTTGACAATCGTATCCGCAATAGGTTAAATTTCCGTTGTTCGTTTGAACAATCAGAAATTAAATTCTTAAAGGAGTTATAAGTTGAAACCGACGAATAATCCGGCAAGAAAGGTATTTCGACAGATTGCTGATTTGTCCGAACAAACTCCTTTAATAATTCCCCTCGAACAAACCTAAAATTTGTCATATAAATATTCCTTTCCTAAGGCTTTGTCCGTTTCACCAGAGATAAAAAATATGGCAAGTAATTCAGAAAAAACGCACGCAAAAAATCTCGAAAATTTGCACATTGCAAACGGTATTGTGGCTAACGTCGGCGGAATATTTAAGCCGACCAATGCTTTAATTCAAAGCGCGGCTTTAACCGATTTTGAAAGCGAGTTCGGAACTAATATGCAAGCCGTCAACGCCGCGCTGACCAATGAGCAAACCAAAGTCGGCGAACAGATTGCCGCTTTCAAAATGGTTTCAAACCGCGTCAGCAAAATTATCAAAGCCGCCAAAGGTCAAGGACTCGCGCCCGAATTCTTAGCAAATTTGCGTTCGACCGCCAATCGTCTGAACGGCATTCGAGTTTCGGAAAAAACACCCGACAACCCCGAAACGCCGCAGGACGAAAGCGCGGCAAACCACTCGGTTTCGCGTCGCAGCTACGCCGGAATTTTAGAAAGCCTCGACCTTTTGGACGAGCAAATAAAAAACAACCCCGATTGGAACTCGAACGAGGCGGACTATCAACCGGCAGCCATCACCACTTGGGTTGACGATCTCCGCGCCAAACACAACGCCGCGCTCGATGCCAAAATCAACACCCGCGCCGTCCGCAACACGCGCAACGCCCACGCCTACACCCCGACAAGCGGCATCCTCGTCCGTATGAACGCGCTAAAAAACTACGCCGAAACCATCCTCGACAAAAACGATATGCGCCTCCGCCAACTCAAAAAACTGAAATTTGTTGATTACAGCAAATAGAAGAGGGAAACTGAAACGGGCGGGATTTTTCTCGCCCATAATTTTTTCAATTCAGATGTGGAAAATTTCGTGATATAAATTTAAGATATAACTTCGCAATACTTTTTTCGGAAAACTTTCAACTTAAAACGTAACAGCATTAAAATAAAAGACTTATGAGCTATTTTAAAGAAAATCTAAAAAGAATGGATTTTGATGAAAGTCGCTCGTTACTTTTAATTTCTGACTTGGAAAACCGAGACGATTTATATCCATTTGAAGTTTTTGCGCTTGATAAAGCTAAAGAATTCAAAGCTACAGCGGTTTATTTCCGTCATTTCTCAGATGGTCGCACACCGATTCCGCAAATCTATATTTACGATAACACCACAAGTAATTTCACCGACCAAGATTTGGCAGAAATTCACCGTGATTTATGGAGTTATTGTTTGATTCCGATGTTTATCGTTATCGAAAAAACGGATGTCAAAATTTATGACGCTCGTCAGTCGGTAACAATTCTTGATGCAAACCAAAAACAAGACCTTTTCGCCGAAGAAATTTCAAAAAATCCGATTGAAACAAATCCCATTGTTCCACCGATAAACATTACTTCTAAAGCAATAAAAGACTATTCGAGAAAACTGTTTGATAGCGGTGTGTTTTGGGAAAGCGAACAAGCCAAAGGTAAGTTTTTAGAAAGCACGTCGGCTTACAATGATTTGATTAAAAATCTGAAAAAGATTCGTAAAGACTTTCTTACAAAAACTACCTTGCCCCAAAGAACTGCCAATAAATTGTTGGTTTCTTCAATTTTAATTAAGTATTTGGAAGAGCGTGGAAACGAAAATAAAAGTTTATTCGCTCACGACTTTTTTCAGGAACTTGGAGCCAAGGATTTTTGCGACGTTTTGCGCCAAAAAGGAAAAATTGTTTACTTATTCAAAAAACTAAGTCGCCACTTTAATGGAAGAATATTTGATTGGACGGATGCAGAAGAAATAAAAGCAGTCGAAACTGAAGACTTAACACAACTGGCTTTTTTTCTTGACGGCGATTCAAACTTAGAAACAGGGCAGCTATTTTTCGATTGGCGAAAGTATTCTTTCAATCATTTACCTGTCGAACTTATCAGCTCCGTTTATGAAGAACTACTGAATGAAAGAGATGATGCCGTTTATACGCCGGAGTTTTTGGTTAATACATTGATTGATGAATCAATGCCTCAAAATGAATTCAAAAAATTATCTGTCAAAACGATTGACGTGAGTTGCGGTTCAGGTATTTTTCTAGTTTCTGCTTTCAAACGATTAGCTCAACGTCATCGTTACGCAGAGTTTAAGAAAACAGGTAAATTAAAATCGCTAAAATCGAAAAAACTCTTAAAAATTATCAAAGACAATATTTTCGGCATTGACATTGAAGAAGATGCGGTTCGTTTGACCGTGTTTAGTCTTTGTTTGGCTTTATGCGATGAACTAACACCAAAGGAAATTTGGACTGAATTGCAATTTGACAACACTTTTGAAACCAACTTTAAAGACCGAAATTTCTTTGATTACTTGAAAACCGATAAAGATAAACTCGGAACATTTGATTTAGTTATCGGAAATGCGCCTTTTATTGAACTTACAATTGAAAAAGATAAAGGAGATGATATTTATTACTATTTCGACAAGGATGAAAAGAAAGTAAATTTAAATCTTGAAGTAAGTCGAAAATTGGACGCTAAAAATAATATTTTCCCACGAAATCAAATTGCTTTGATGTTTCTTGACCAATCAATGCAATTGCTCAAAGAAAACGGTCTGTTGTGTTTAATTATGCCTGCCGCACCGCTTCTTTATAATAATACGGCAGAATTCAGAAAAGAATTTTTCACTAAACATCAGGTTTTTCAACTTTTAGATTTAACCAGTCTAGCTCCAATTTTATACGGCACAGCAAATGTTCCGACGACGGCAATTTTCGTAAGCAGACAAGAACCAGACGAAGAAAAACTGATTACTCATATTACTGTTCGCCGGACAAAAAGCATTGAAGAGAAGATATATTTTGAAATTGATAAATACGATTTTCACTATGTTTCGCCGTATGATACTTTACACAACAAACACATTTGGAAATGTAATTTGCTTGGCGGCGGAAGACTTAAAAATTTGATTGACCGATTATCAAGTATTGGTTCAATTGGAAAGTATGTGCAGAGCAAGAAGAAAGAAGGATGGCTTTCTAAGGAGGGTTATAAGGTTGGTAGTCCTAAAAATGAAACGCTCATATCTTGGATTTATGATAAAAACACATTTCCTGCCGAGGCATTTACCCTTAAAGGTGGCATTGATAGGGATAGAGTAAAAAAAGCGACGATAAAGTATTATGAAGGTCCTAGAACAGAAGCACTGTTTACTCCGCCGGTTTTTTTGATAAAAGAAATTATAGAAGAAAATAAAATTCCTATCTATTTTAATGGAAATAAAGATGACTACTTAACATTTGACAGTAGAATTGTTGGAATATCTGCACCTGAAAGAGACAGCAAAAAACTTTTCGACTTATACAAATCATTTGAAGCAAGCCAAGAGATTTACAATTTATTTATTATTACAACGAGTAATGAATACGGTGTAGGTCGTGTGTCTTCAATGCTCAAACAAGACATAATGAATCTTCCGTATTCGGAAGATAAAGCAGAAATGAAATTGTCTTATGTCGAGCAAATAATTTGCGACGATGTTTTGGATTATCAAGTCGAAATTCTTTCAAAAGGCAGTGCTGCCGAAGCAAATTGGAAAAAAGCATCGAAACCAGATTTGAAAAAATTCGGCGAGGTGTTTTCAACTGCGTTGAATTCCGTTTATGAAGAGCCTGATAAATGTTTTTATTTGAAAAAGATTTACGATTGGGGCGCATTTTATATTACGGAATTTAATTACGGCAAACCGACAGGAGAATTAGGCGACGTTGAAAAAATAAATGAATTAACAGAACATATAGAATCGTTGATTGAAACCAAACATCGCCCGAATGTTTTATTAATCAAAATTCATAAACTATATGAAAAAAATAAAGTTTATTTGATAAAACCAAAAACTTTACGATATTGGCTACGTTCGATTGCCATAAAGGACGCTGATGAAGTGTTTTCAGATTTAATTGATGCAGGTTACTAATTTCCTATGGATTTTAAAAATAATACCTCAAAATATAAAAGTGAAATCAATACAAGCCAAAGAGCGATTGGTAAATTGATTGAGTTTTTAGATAAATATCTGCCGGAGTTTCCCGCTTTATTTAAGAAAAAAACTGCTAACACTAATATCAAAGGGGAAGATGCTATAAGCGAAGAAGTTTGGGAGTATTTACAGTCAATAGCACAGCATACAAGAAAAATATTTATGTTCCAATTTCAACGAAAGGAACGCGGTTCAACTCGCTCAAGTGACTTCGGAGTTCTTATTGTTAAACCTTTTAATATTTCACCGAGCAAAGAATTTTTCCGTATTGAAGCTAAACGACTGCCGACTCCCGGAACGGATAAAGATGGAAACAGCAGAGAAAGAGAATACGTTCAAAGCGATGCAGGCGGAATTCAAAGATATAAAAAAGGATTCCACGCACCGGATTTACCTCAAAGTGCAATAATTGGATATATCCAAAAAGAAAATTGTTCGCATTGGCATAAAAAAATTAATGAATGGATTCAACAATTAATTCCAATTAAGAAAGCTGATATTGATTGGAATGCTCAAGATTTGTTAGTTCATTCTGCTGATTTCAGCACAACTCAAAAATATGTTTCAACGAACACCCGAATCGTGAACTCACCCCCAGATTCAATTCTTTTGTGGCATTACCTTATGGAATTAGTCTGACAAAAAATAAAAACATTAAACTTGGAAAAATACACACAATCGGTTGATTCGCGCACACGGGCGGAAGATTTTCTTGCAGGCTTGGTTGAACGGCGCACACGGGCGGTTTATTGATACACACTTGCGGTTTATTGATACACACGGGCGGTTGATTGTTACACAGTTGCGGTTGAATGATTTGCACGGGCGGTTGATTCGCGCACACTTGCGATTGTCTGACGCACACGGACGATTGTCTGATGCACAGTTGCGGTTGAATGATCTGCGCGAACGGTTTTCGCTTTGGGGGCGAAAGTTTTGCGGCGATTGTTTTGTTTTTAGTTGTCGGCGGTTGCTCCTTTTATTTCCGTTGCGGGTTGAGCGACGGGTTTAGTCTTTCGGCGCGGTCGAAATGTTTGTTGGCGAGTTCGGTCATTCCGATATTTTGCAGACGCAAGCCGAGCATATATTCAAAAAGTGCGTCCGGCGGCGTTAGTTTTTCGGCTAGTTTTTCGTATTGTAAAGACGTTTCGGCTTGTCCGACCGACGCGGTTGCGCCGGCGAGAAAACTACTCGTCAACGGTAGGCGCGGATTTTTCTTGAGTGCTTCAATCCACACGGCAACGGCTTCTTGTCTGCGTCCGAGTTTCCATAAGGCTTCACCTTTTTCTTCGAGTGCCAGAACTAAATCCGGGCGTTCTTTGATAGATTGTTCGAGGTTTTTCAACGCTTCGTCATATTTTCCCGAACGGCTCAAAATCGCGCCGCGATAGTATAAACTCAGGGCTTTTCCTTCGCCTGTTTGATATTCGGCGGCTTTGCCGAGCATATTTAAGGCTTGCTCCGTGTTTCCGGTCAGAAATTCCATCCACGCAAGTTTCGACAAAGATTCTTTATTGACGAACAACCCGTAAGCGGACGCAGTGTAAAAATGTTTTTTCCCTTCGGCAATATTTTCGCGGTCTGCCGGACTAAGCCATTCTTCGGGATTGGCTTGTGCGAGTGCCAATTCATCGGGAAGTTGAACGCTTTCGTAAGACTTTGCGGCGGCGCGTTCGTGGTAGCGAATAAATCCGCTGTGCGCGTTCACACCCAACCAAATGAGCGAGAGAGTCAGAAAAATCCAGCCTGATTTGTTCATCGTTCCCGATGATTTCAAGTTGTAGCGATAAAATGATAAGTCTTTCGACGTTAAAAGTTTAAGTGTGCGAAGCGCAAGATATGTCGAAACAATCGCAATGCCGAGAGCCATCAGCATCGGGACGAGTTGATAAACATTCCAGACGGCGAAATAACTCGCCGCGAATGTTAAAACGCCGACGATTTCTTCCGTCCACGTTAGCGAATAATTCTTTTTGATGGTTTGTTTTACGCCGACAGCGGGTTTGCCGAAGCCGAAATACAGCGCGTCGTTCGGGCAGACGCTGACGCAATCCATACATTTCATACAGCCTTGGTCAACGACCATTCCGTATTCTGCAACTTCCTTATGAACCAAAACATTTGACGTGCAAACCGCCGTGCAATGTCCGCAACCTTCGCACGCATCGGTAACGCGAATCTTGCCGGGCGCAACTTTATCCGCCAGCGAGAAAAATCCGCCGTAAGGACAAGCGTAGGTGCAGAAACCTTTCTGTCCGAGAAAATAGACGGTCATAAATCCGCAAATGAAAAGAAACGGAATCGCCACCGCAACCGTCGGAAAAGTCGCCCAAAATTCGGTCGTAACAATGTGATTCGTCCATTGCGAAATCATCGGTTCATTCGCCGGTTTCGGGAAAAATCGCACCAAACTCGGATAAATAAACATATAAAACGCCACGACGAGCGGAATAAAAATCAAAAGCCGCGAACGAAACGGTTTCGGCTTCAGCCCTATTTTTTTAAGAAGCCAGCCACACAAATCTTGAAGCGCGAGAACGTGGCAACCCCAACCACAAACAAAACGCCCGAAAATCAGCGTCGCCAAAATCGCCAGCGTGAAAAAAATAAATCCGGCATTTATCGCACCGTTTTGAAGCGTGAACATTGATTCCGAAGGCTCGATTGGCGAAACAGTTTTGCCCATTATCCACCATTGAATAACGTGCAAAGTCATCAAGACATTGAGCGTAATCAAGGCAAAAGCTCGCCAACGCGCCGAACGTGAAGCGCGAATACCATCTTTTTCAGGATTTTCTTGGGTATTGGAATTTTTTAAAATAGGGAGTTTTGCCCGTTGCTTTTTTACTTTTTGGCTTGTGCAACCGTCTTTCATAAATGCTTGAGTAGATTTGGAACAGAAATCGGCGACGATTTGACCAAAATTGCTTTTATTCAGGTCGTTACCGCTTCCTGTTCCGATAAAAACGCGATTCTGCAAGAAATTATTATACTTCGACTTGAATCAACTGACAAAAGTAGTGTATAAAATATAATTTAACGGCTTTGTAATTCAAGCATTATTGGGCTTGTAGTTGTCTAATTCCCCAAAAATTAGAAGTTATCATTTTAAGCAGTCTGAACGGCTGAAATCTAGAAAATTATGTTAAAAACAATTCTTGTAGCATTGCTATTGTTTAGTGTGTCATTCAGCAATGGCACAGCGGTTTTGGCAGTCGAACGCAATCAAAGCACGACTAAATCAAACGGCGTAACCATAGAAAAGATGATTGTAGCAGGTGGAAACATCGCTATGAATGTCAATATGAATCGCCTAAACGGAGGAAGAAACACGAGCGTTTTACGTTTTGACGCGGCGCAAGATTCTCCTCTGACGGTTATTGTTACCGATAATCGTCTGCGCGGACCTTTGCCGAGTTCGATGCGAATCACAACGCAAAGTCCGTTCGAGTTGCCGACGAAAATGAACGCTTCGGCGGGAAATTTGGTTGTTGAGGTTATGCCGTTTGGAAACCATTATGAACTCGCAATTCGTGATGGAAACACGGGAT
>CALMEH010000319.1 GCA_937863115.1 uncultured Acidobacteriota bacterium | reverse complement strand
ACCGAAGAACAAACCGAAGAGGAAGATAAAGGCGAACGGCGCGGCGAAACGGTTATCGAATCGTATTTCGGAAACTCGAAAGAAGGGAATTCTTCCGGCGTGAATTTTGCGCGTCTTCAGCCTTTGGGCGAAAAAGCGGAAGTTGTTTTTCTCGGACAAGTCGGCACACGCAATGGCGAGTTCACGGGTTTGAGTCGTTTTCAGACGAATCTTAAAGTTCGTCCCGTTGAAAACCATCAAATTCAAATCAACACTTCGTTCGTCAATATCGGCAAAATTGATTTGGGTGAACGACGCGAATCGCTTGGTCAAGTTTCGGTTCAAGCGTTTGACGAATGGCGTGTGAAAGATGGTGTAATTTTAGTTTTCGGCTTTGATTATTCAAAATTCTTAGGCGCAGGCGGTGATTTTTCGATTAGTCCGCGTTTCGGTGTTCAGTTCGATTTAAATTCACGAACTCGTGTCCGTTCTTCATTTACGGCGCAAACTGAAGAGCAGAAATGGCAATCTGCAATCGAACTCGAAGGCGCACAGATTCTTTTCCGTGAACCGGTTTCGTTTGAAGACATTGCCATCGAAGACGGTGCGCCGATTATGAACAAATCAACGCGGTTGGAGTTCGGCATTGAGCGCATTTTGGACAATAAATCAAACATCGAAGCCGCCGTATTTTTCGATACGATTTTCAATCGCGGTGTCGGTTTATCAAGTATTCCTTTTGATTTTGCCGATGGCGAAATTAACGATTTTACGGCAAATCAGCAAGGTAATGCCAGAGGTTTCCGGCTTATTTATTCGCGTCGCTTGAACGGCAAATTCAGCACGGCAGTCGGCTACGCGCTTGGCAACGGTCAAAAACTTTCCGAAGACGGCATTTCAAATCCCGCAAATCTTTTTGAATCTGACTTTTTCCAAACTTTCTTCGGGCAATTCGAGGCAGACTTGAAAACCGGAACGCAAATCAGCACGGTTTTCCGTCTTTCGCCGCAAGCCACGATTTTTGCGATTGATCCGTTTCAAGGCAGGGTGGCAATTTATGATCCGAATTTGAGCGTTACGGTAACGCAATCTTTGCCAAATCTCGGCTTGCCGTTTCGCGCCAAAGCAATTTTAGACGCACGAAATTTGTTTGATACACAGCCTAATGTCAACGGCGAGGAAGGCATTTTGCGGTTTAATTCGCAACGAAGAACTTTGCGCGGCACGATTTCGGTAAGATTTTAATTTTAGTTTAATTTTATTAAACTCTAAAGTCGTTTTCGGCTTTGGAGTTTTTTATTTCCAAAATCTCGGATGTCAAGCAAAAAACTGTATAAAGTTTCTTTCGACAATAATTTTACATCGCTCAAATTGTTGATTTTAGGACATATTGCGTATAAAAAGCAGTTGTAGTTATTTGGAACGTATTTTGCCTAAAAATCCTTTGGCGAAGTCTGTCTGTCTATAAATGAAAGGTAAAGTGCTTACAAGTTGGAGTTTAGTTTGGCTTTTGGGAACGGTTTTGCTCGTTGCCGGCGGCGCACTTAATCTTTCCCAACGCACTTATCACCAGCTTCCGCCAACCGATGGCGTTGTTTGGACGCAACGCGCCGACGGCATTTACGCCGAGAAAGTTTTCCCCGGTCTTGCGGCTTCACGCGCCGGAGTTTCCGTCGGCGACCGACTTTTTGCCATTAGTCTTGACGAAAAACAATTTGACGAAATCGTTTCGCCTTCAGACGTGGCGATTTATCTCGACACCGCCGGCGTTGGCGGTTCGCTGACTTACAGCATCAAAAAACCTTATTCCTTCAGCGACAGTCTTTATCTGGCGGATTTGAGAAATATTGATTCTTTGCCGCGTTGGACGGCGAGTTTGATTTTTCTGATTATTGTCGGTGTTATTTGGCTCGGAGTTGGCGTTTTCGTGCTTTTCAAGCAAGGAAGTCACGCGCCTTTCGTTCTGCATTTTGCTACGGTTTGCCTTGCCGCGTTTGTCTTTCAAGTCTATAAACCGCTCGGATTCGGACAGGATTTTGATATGGCGGTTAGTCTTTTGGACGACATCGCGTTCGCGCTTTTTGTGCCGATTTTTCTTCATTTTTGTTTTCGTTATCCGGTTCAAACGGAAGTTTTCGGAAGCGACAGACGCAAGATTTATCTGCTTTACGCTCCGGCTTTGCTGATAATTGCCGCGAATCTGTTTTTCTCGATTAGTTTGGTTTTGCCGATTGGCGACGGGGTGAAAAATGCAATCGCCGGATTTATTGACCAAATCGGATTTTTCAAAAATCTTAACACGATTTTGACAACGCATTTCGTTATCGGGGTTTCCTACGGCGGATGCATTTTACTCTGGCGGTTTTTCCGCAACAAACAGACGCTCGTGCGTCAACGCTTAAAATGGGCGGGTTGGGGGACGATTGTTGCCGTCGTGCCGATTTTGCTATTTCAAATCGCCAAACGCTTCGTTCCTTCGTTGACGGAAGATTATCTAACTTCCTCACTGACGACTTTGCCGCTTGCGCTGATTCCGTTTAGTTTCGGTCATTCGGTTGTGCGCTATCGTTTGATGGACGTTGATGTCGTTGTGCGCCGTGCGTTAGTTTATGCGATGACAACGGTGGCGATTGCGATGATGATTGGCGCAGTTGCACTTTTATTGGTTTTTCTCGCCGTCGGGAATAATCTTTCGACAACTGAAATCACGCTTCGCGCTTTAATTGCCGTCGTCGCAATGGCGGCAATCGTGATGTTGAGCGAGCCTTTGAAAAAGTTTTTGCAAGAACGCGCTGACAGATTTTTCTACGGCGAACGCTACGATTTGCGACGCGGATTGCTTGATTTCGGCAGAACACTTTCCGCAACAACTGCGCTCGATCCGCTTCTAAACGCGCTGACTGAAAGATTGCGCCAAGTTCTCGATGTCGAAAAAGTTGCTGTTTTTATTGAAAGCGACAACGATTTGAAGAATTATCGCCTTGCCAAATCGGTCGGCTTACATGAAGATTTCAACATTCCGAGCGACTTCCGCCAGATGATTCGCCAAAAATCTGCCGCACGAGGCATCGTCCGCGCTGACGAGTTAGAAATTACCGAAACTGAAAAGACAAACGGAAACGGAATTATTCGCCAAGAATTGCATTATTTCGTGCCGTGTGTGGCGCGTGGAAAAATGGTTGCGGTTATCGGTTTGGGACGCGCTTCGGACGGTTCACTTTTGTCGAGCGAAGATTTGGAAATTCTGCAAACCGTTTCGGGTTATGTCGCTGTGGCGGTTGAAAACGCTCTGCTTTATCAGGAGCAGGAAAAGCGCACCGAAGAACTCGCTCTGCTCAAGGAATTTAATGAATCAATCGTCGAATCGGTTAATGTCGGATTGTTGGCAGTTGACGAAATGGGCAAAATTACGCGCTGTAATTCGACATTTGAAGAAATGATCGGTTTCAACCGCGAGAAAGCTATCGGCAGATCAATCGAAGACGTTTTTGACAGAAGTTTTGCCGCAAATCTCGAAAATATCTTAGGAAAATCGCGTTGGCATCTGACCGAAGTTCGCAACGCTTACAAACTTTACACGACAGATGCGAGCGGAAAACCTTTAATTTTGAATGTTGCCGTCGCTCCGCTTCGTTCCGTTTCACATGGTCAGACGGGCGCGATTGTTGTGCTTGAAAACGTAACTTCTCGCGTCAAACTCGAAGAAACTTTGCAACAAAGCGAGAAACTTTCTTCAATCGGTTTGCTTGCCGCAGGTGTCGCGCACGAAGTCAATACGCCTTTGACAGGCGTTTCGAGCTATACACAGATGCTTCTCGGAATGATTCCCGAAACCGATCCGAAACACGCGCTTCTCAAGAAAGTTCAAAAACAAACCGAACGCGCTTCAAACATTGCCGGCAATTTATTGAATTTTTCACGCGCCGGAAGTTCGACCGATTTTGCTGAAGTTGACATCAACAAACTGCTCGACGACACGCTCCAACTGCTCGAACCGCAAATGCGGACTTCAAACATCGAAGTCATCAAAAATTACGCCGAAACGCCGCCGCGTATCAACGGAAACGCCGGAAAATTGCAACAAGTTTTCACGAATTTAATCATTAATGCGCGTGATTCAATCATCGGCGGCGGCACGATTACGCTTTCAACCGATTCGGACGGTGATGAAGTTTCAGTCAAAGTTGCCGACACCGGAAGCGGCATCGACCCGGAAAATTTGAGCAAAATTTACGATCCGTTTTTTACTACAAAAGGCGTTGGCAGCGGCACAGGTTTAGGATTGGCAGTTTCTTACGGCATCGTCCAAGAACACGCCGGAAATATTGAGGTTCAAAGCGAACCGAATGTCGGCACGACATTTAATCTACGTTTTTCCGCCGCTCAAAAACCGCAAAAAATCCGCGCCGTCAGCTAATTAATGCACAAATTCGCTTCTCTCAATCATAAAATCTTCGCGCCCGAACAAGTAAATCTTTCTGCGATTTCTTCTGCAACGCTTTACGGCAGAGGAATTTTTACTACTTTAGCGGTTTATGAAGGAAAACTTTTTTTGTGGGAAAAACATTGGCGCAGATTAACTGAAAACGCACAAAAAATTAATATTGATTTGTCGGAATTTGATGAAAATTCGGTAAAAACTTCTCTTTTAACACTCATTCAAGCAAACAAAATCGAAACGGCACGCGCCCGAATTACTTTTTTTGACGAATCTTCAAGCGCGATTTGGAATTTCAAAACTAATCGAAAAACAAGCCTTTTAATTACAACTGCGGATTTCAAAAAAACTGCTGAAAATTATTCTTTAACCGTTTCGCCTTTTCGTGTAAATTCAAAATCGCCGCTCGTAAATGTCAAATCTTGCAACTATTTAGACAATATTCTCGCGCTTGAAGATGCCAAACGAAAAGGTTTTGATGAAGCCGTGCGATTGAATGAAAAAGGCGAAATCGTTTCGGCAATTATGGCAAATTTATTTTGGATAAAAGACGAAAAAATCTACACTTCCGCACTCGAAACGGGTTGTCTGGCAGGAACGACACGCGAGTTTTTGATGGAAAATGAAATTATCGAAGAAAAAACTATTGATTGGGAAAATTTACTCAATGCGGACGAAATTTTCTTAACATCTGCCGGAATCGGCGTAAAAAATGTCGCAAAAATTGACGAAGGAGTCTTCAAAATTTCAACTTTTCAGCAAATAATAATGAAATTATTTTCAGAAAAATATCTATTTTTTTAGAATTTCTTTATATAAATTCTCGGTTTTTTCAATCATTGCGCTCAAAGAAAATTGTTTTCGAGCAAAAGTTTGAGCATTTTTGGCTAAAAAAAGATGTTTTTTCTCATCGGACAGAAGTTTTTCAATGGCATTTGCAAGTTCCAAAGGATTTTTCATCGGCACGATTAACGCGGTTTCGTCTGATTTTAAAAGTTCTTTCGCGCCTTCCGTGTCGGTTGAAACAATCGCGCATTTTGAAGCCATTGCCTCTAAAATCGCCAGCCCGAAACTTTCCGTATGCGAAGCCGAAACGAAAATGTCCAATGCCGCAAACATCGGCGCAGTGTCTTCAATCCAATCGAGAAACAAAAATCGTTCTTCGAGTCGGAAAATCTTCACTAGCCGTTTTAATTCCTGCCGAAACTTTTGATTTGACGAATTATCTTTGCCGACAATCAAAAAAAATGCTTCGGGAAATTTTGCGGCAATAATCTGCGCCGCCAAAACGAAATCACGCTGACCTTTTAAAACCTTCAATTCACCGACGATGCCGATGATTTTTGAGTCGAACGAGATGTTGTGCAAAAACCGAAACTCTTCCGAAAGCGTTTCTCTCTCGCTGATTTTCGTTTCGATGCCGTTTGCAATAAGCACGATTTTTTCTTTCGGGAAAACTTTTTCCAAATTCGTTTGCACAGCGGCAGAAACGGCTATTGCGCGGTCAATATTTTGAATCGCAAAACGATGAAAAGGCTTCATCGGAAAAAGAACGTGGCGCGTCAGAACAAATTTTGCGGTTTTGGCAATGCGGCAGGCGACACTTGCGGGAATGTAATCGCGCCCAACGTGTGCGTGAACAATCTCGATTTGATTTTTGCGGATAAAATTTGCAATGCGTTTCGCGCTGAACATCCCGAAAGAATTGCGAATCGAAACGTGCAGAATATTTTCCGACGGCAAAAAATCCAAACGCTCTTGCCATTCGTTTGTCGGACGAAGTGCAGCGAAAACCTCGTGTCCTTTTTCCGTTAAGCCGCGAGCCAGATCAACGAAATGCCGCTCGCCGCCGCCGAAAGTTTTTGCTGATGAGATGTGCAAAATCTTCATTGGTAAATTTTACACTGAAAACCGTTCAATGTGGGATTTCGAGCGTTTATTTTTTATTTTGAACGCTTTGAAACTAATCGCGCCGTTGCTTTTAGGGTTGAATGACTTCTCGAAATTCTTGCTCGGAAAGTTATAGATTGTGTTTCCACGAGTTTGTTTAATGGTAACTTTTTTCCTTCACAATTTTTGAAAATATCAATGTTTATTGGTAAAGACTCAAGAGTTTTGATTTTGAAAAATCGGTTTCAACCGTGCTTTTATCGCTTCGGCGTAAGCAATCGAACCTAATTTATTCGGATGCGCGATTGAGGCAAGTTCGCAAAGCCGCGCCGAGAAAAAGCCGTAGGGTTTGTATTTGATTTCTTTAAGTTCCACCGGGCAGACGGTTTTTCGCAGTTTGTATAAATCATCTTCGGGTTTATTGTCGTCATCTGTTCCCCAGAGCATAGAATTTTTCGTGGCGAAACAATTTTCTTCCGTAATCGGCGATTCGACAAAAAGAATCTGGGTTCTTTGACATTTTTCGTTTGCGTCTTTGACCGCATCGCGCATTTCTTTGTTAGATTCCGCAACCCAAATACGCGAGCGACTCGCAACGGCTTTGCGAATAATTTTCATAAATTGCTTGCTGAAAATATTTGTCAGAAGAAATTGAAAAGGATGCGGAAATTTGACGATTTTCATCAAATATTTCGTAATTTTATTAACATCGCTTTTTGTTGAAACAATCGGGAAATAACCAACAACAACAATGTAGGCTTCGGGAAAGGTGTTTGAAATATGTTCGAGCAAACTCTGCATTGCCGCGTGAGAATATTTGTGAATCAAATCGCGCATTTTGCCTTCGCGCAAAAATGGATTTACCGTATTGGCAACAACTAAATCTGTTATTCCGCCCGAAAGCATCACGAGTTTGACCGAATCGGGATTTTCATATTCTTTCCGCGCCGTATCAATCTGAAAAGTGATTGACGGAAACGAAATATCTATTTCGGGATGATGAAATTTTTCTGCATCTTCGCCGCATTCCGTCATTTCCGCGAGTTCGTCTTCGTGAATGTAAATCCGCGAACCGGAATGTGCTTTGACCTTGAGATTTACATTTCGCCCGTTGGTAACAACTTCTTTTTGAAGCCAATTTTTGACGAGTGAATAAAACTTATCTTCTTCGCGCAAACCTTGTCCCCAGATGAACGAATCACCCACGACAAGTATTTCAAAATCGGAATTATCAGATGGTAAAAAAGGGAACGAAAGCGCACTCTTTCCAGCTAAAAATAACCCTGCAACTGCTCCGATTTGGTTAAGAAATTGGCGACGCGAATAAGTTGTCATTTTAGTTTGCTCCTAAAATTTGGAAGTTTCCAATTAAATTTTAGGTTTTGTCAGTAAAATCAACAACGCCGCAATTTATTAGAGTTATCGCGGAACCACGACAGTCTTTATAATATCTGAAATCACCGCATCGGTTGTTGCGCCGTCGAGTTCGGCTTCGGCGCGTAAAGCTAAACGATGGCGCAGAACAGGACGCGAAACGTCGCGCACGTCGTCAGGTGTTACAAATTCGCGCCCACGAATTGCCGCAAGTGCTTTTGAACACAATAATAAAGCAACCGAAGCACGCGGACTTGCGCCGTAGAGGATTGTCGGATGATTGCGCGTTTTATGGACGATTTCGACGATGTATTTCTGCACGCCGTCTTCGGTTCGCATTCGTTTTACTTCTTCACGGCATTTGTTTATCGCGTCTTTATCGGGCAAAGCGTTAATTTCGATTGCGTCAAGCGAACGCGAATTAAAACCTGCGTCCCAACGTGCAACAATTTCGCGTTCGGCGTCAATCGGCGGATAATCAATGATTATTTTCAGCAGAAATCTGTCGAGTTGCGCTTCCGGCAAAGGGTAAGTTCCTTCGTATTCAATCGGGTTTTCTGTTGCCAAAACGGTGAACATCGGCGAAAGTTTGTAGCGTCTGCCGTCAATTGTCGTTTGGCGTTCTTCCATCGCTTCGAGAAGCGCGGCTTGGGTTTTCGGCGGTGTGCGATTGATTTCGTCGCCGAGCAAAATATCGGTAAAAATCGGACCCGGACGAAGCGAAAATTCCGATGTTTGCATATTGAAAACATTATTTCCGGTAATGTCCGAAGGCATCAAATCGGGCGTAAATTGAATACGCGAAAATCTCGCGCCGATAATTCGCGCCAAGGTTTTGACGGTCAAAGTTTTCGCCGTGCCGGGAACGCCTTCGAGAAGCGCGTGTCCTTCGGCGAGAATGGCAACGAGAATTTGTTCGATAACTTCATCTTGCCCGACGATGACTTTGCGAAGTTCGGTTAAAATATGCGCGACGACATTCGGCAAAATCGAAGGCGGACGTTGTGGCACAATTTCCGCCGGAGTTTGCGGTGCGAGATTCATCAATTCGGTTTGAACATTAGCTTGCGGCGTTTCGTCAGCTAATTTTGAACCGTCTTGCAGGCAAAATTCCAAAGTCGTTTCCGTGTAAGTCGTGTTGCATTGCGGACAGCGTTTCATTTGTTTTCGTTAGTTTTTTTGTAATTTGTAATTTGAATTTTGAATTTGATTCGGGGAAGTTAGATTGTTTCTCATTCAAATCAGATTCAAAATTCAAATTACAAATGACAAAATGCGTTTGAAGTAAAATTATAATGTAAAATCTAAAATCGTTTTCACGGCAAGCAGCAAAACCGTAGATAAAAAAATGCGTTTGAGCCACAAATCGTTAAGTTTTGTTACGGTTTTTGCGCCGATGTATGCTCCGATAAACATTACGACGGCGAGAATTATGCCGAGTTTGTAATCAATTAAACCTTGCCACATAAAAATCGCGCTGGCAATAGCTGACGAAAAAATATTGATGATTTTTGTTTCAGCGATGGCTTGCGTGTAAGTCATTCCGAAAAACGCGACGTAAGAAGCGGTTAAAACGGTAACATAACCGCCGCTGAAAAGTCCGCCGTAAATCGCCATCAAAAATGTTATGACGTAAGCAATTACAAGCGATTTTGTCGAAATTGATTCGGTTTGGCTCAAACCTGCGTCGCGTTTCAAAAGCGTAAAAATGCTCACGGCAATCATCGAAACCGAAACGATAATTTTTATCGCGCCGCCTGTAATCAGTCCAACTAAAACCGCGCCGATTGCCGAACCGACAAGCGTAATTAAAATCAATTTCGGCAGACGTTTTTTATCAATAATGCCTTTTCCCAAAAACGGTAAAGTTCCGCCGATTGAGAGAAAAAGCAAACCGAACATATTTGTCGCTACGGCGGTTTTCGGTTCGATGCCGAATTGAAACATCACGGGAACGGTTACAAGCGAATTACTGCCCGTTACCACGCCGATTATGCTCGTTACAAAAAATAAAATTATGAGAATAACCAGCGCGTTTGTCGTCATCAGTTAAAGTTAAAAAATAAAACGGAAAAAGGCAAAACAAAACCTTCCGCACCGTCATAAAATTGTTAGCAAATAACGAATTAATAACGAATTTATGATTTAATGGAGAACAAATTATGCCGGTAAATAGTGGATTATCTTGGATAGGCTGGGCGAATACGAACGCCGCCAACAGCAAAGACATCGAACAATTAGAAGCAACTTTCAGACAAAACGTCAAAGATTTCAAAGCCGCACTCGAAGCGGCAGGCGCAACCGTTACGGTCAACGACACGAAACGCAGCGACAAACGCGCTTATCTTTTTCATTGGTCGTGGAAAATTTCGCAGGACAAATGCAAACCTTCGGATGCAACGGCAATGGCAGGCGTTGACAGCACTTGGGACCACGGCGACGAGGCAAAAAGCAAAGCCGGAGCGCAAGAAATGGTTACGGGTTTCGGTTTGGCAGTGCCGCCCGCCAGCACCAACGCGCCATCGCTCACGAGCCGCCACATCGAAGGCAAAGCGATTGATATGGACATTACTTGGACGGGAACAATCAAAGTTAAGAACAAAGCCGGACTCGAAGTTGAAGTTACTTATAACGCAAATCCGAATGCAAACACGGTTTTGCACACCATCGGCGCAAGCTATGGCGTTAATAAACTAACCACCGACGCACCGCATTGGTCAACTGATGGTCATTAAAAAGTGAGAAGGCAGAAGTGAGAATGAGAAGTGAAGGAAATATTTCGACACTTTTAATTTCTTACTTCTCATTTCTCACTTCTGCTTGCTCTTTCGGCGTTGTAAACCGAGTTTTTCTTCCAATTCGCGCAAACGGCGAGTTAAATTTAGAACTTCTTTTTTGTTGGTCGGTTCGCCTTGCGCGATGGCTTTGCATTTTAACATTACGTTTTCGATTTCGGCGGCGTTTTCTGATGGCAGACGTTCGGAAAGGAGTTGCGCGATTTGTGTATCGGTTGCCGTAAAATTATCAACGCCGACAAGTCTTGAAACGCGGCGGCGGAAATCGTTGTAGATATTTTCAATCGCCAAATCGTAGCCTTTTATGCGCTGTTGAAGTTCCGCCATTGCCGAAACGTATTCGAGTTTTGAAAGCCGATTCGGTTCGGCTTCGGGAACGGGACGCGCAAAACGTCGGCTTTGTGAGAACATAATTACGCCAATCAATGCAACGCATTGCAAAAAAATCGGCACGACCGGCGTTCCCGCAAAATATGCCAAAAGTTGATTACTTGCTGAGCCGTAGCCTTGATGATATTCGTCGAAAGCGATAATTCCGCCGTCTGCGGAAACGATGTTGATGGCGATTTGCGCGTTATCAACCAAACCGATTCCGGCGTTTGAAACGATATACGGATCGGTCAAAAAGACGATTTTGCCGCTGCCGTAAGGAAAATCTGCCAGAAGAATTTTTTTATCATTTGAAAGATGGACGACCGGCGCGTCGTCTTCAAAATAGACTTTATCCGCCTTATCCTGTTTCAACATTGTTACCGGCGTTGGAGAAGGCATCGGGTAAATTTTGTTTTTGTCAGTTTTTAAAGGCTTTTCTGTTGGTTTCGGCGTTAAAGTCGGCACGGGCGAAGGCGTTTTGCGGATTACAGGCGCATCATTTTTATCGCTTAAAATTATTTTGGCTTTTTCTTTTTCAGATTCGGGTTCAAATTTCAGCGACGAAGCAAAGCGCGAAGGTTGAACGGCGTTGATATTTGTCGTGAAAACTGTTGGCTGAACAGGTTTGGCGGCAGATATTTTATCGGTCATCTGCGCGTTGTCGGACGGATCAACACCGAACATCATTTGCGTTACGTCAGGAACGGTGGTGATTTTCCAACTTGTTGTGGTTTTCAACAATTCGGGATTCGGAAAACGATCAATAATTACCAATTTTCCGCCTTCTGAAACCCAACGCAAAAGCTGTTTTATTTCGGTTTCATCAAAATCCACGCGAATATCGCCGATAACGACAAAAACCTGCGGCGCGTTTTTCCCAGCCGTCAAAAGTGCAGATGGCGATTCTTGCCAACGCACAGGTTTTCTGCCCGTTTCCGCCAGCAAATCATAAAACGCCCGCGTTCCGGTCGCGCCCGTGTTGTAACTCGAACGATTCGGATTAAATTCGGTATCAGGCTGTTTTTCCTTCTGCACAAACGAAGCGGCATTAAGCCCGATTAATGCAATAATCAGTGCAATAATGCCAATTAAGATAATGAATCTCTGCTTCATTTAGTTCACAGCCTTTTTATATCCGTTTTTAAACTCTTCCCAATCTTTTAATTTCGTCTCTTCAAATCCATACCAATGACGCTCGAAACTGTCGGTTAAATCATTCATATTTCCGTGCAATTCCGGCTTTTTGCGAACGTCGCGGAGATAATCGCGGTTGGTTTTATGTTGTGCCAAACCGATAATTTTTCTATCGCTCAATTCGCATAAAAGCGCGATGTAGCCTTTGCGGATTGCTCCGCGCAGATTGCCTTCACGCGCAAGATTTTCGGCTTCGGAGAAAAGATTTTCCGAAGATTCGTCCGCTGCGATTTTTTCGCCCAAAATGACGCGCTCTTTCTTCTCGCGTTTTTCGCGGTTTCTGAGTTTTTTTTCAAGAAAAGGCAAAAATTTGTAAAGTAAAAACCCGATCGCTGCGAAGATCAAAGTGTAAAGCACGATTTGCAAAAATCGTCCGATTGCGCCGAAACCTTCCGAAACACCTGCGGGCATCTGCGGCGTTTCGGGGGCTTCGCGGCTGAACCATTCGCTGAGTTTTTTCATTATTTTTGAGAAAAGACTTTCTTCTTTTTCCGGCGGTTTTTGATATTCTTCGCGTTTTAAGATTTCGCTCAATTTGCGTTTGTCTTCGTCTTTTGAACGGTTTGAAGCGGACGGGTTTTCGAGTTCGTCCAATTTTTGTTCGATTGCCGAAAGCCTTTCCCGAATGCCGCGCAAAATCAATTCGCGATTTTCCGAATTGGTTTCTTTTTCAAACTCTTCCAATGTTTCCTGAAACCATTTATTATCCGTTTCGACTACGCTTCCGCGCCATTCGACTTTTTCCGACGCAGGTAATTCGCTCCGCAATTTGCCGATTTTCTCTTTATTTTCAACGCCTCCCGAAATAATTTCATCTACCAAACCACGCGCATTTTCGATTTTTCCACGATATTCGGCAAGTGTCGCACCGTTCACTGCGGAAGAGATGAGGAGAAGAAGAGAAAATGAGAAAATGAGAAAATGGGATTTGCAAAACAAAACCTTTCGCGTGGTCGCCGCGTTGCAAAATATTGATTTTGTCTCTTTGTCTCTTTGTCTCTTCATCTCTTCTTCTCAATTAAGACCGAGCGGCGACGATGAATCACGCGCCGGCGGTGTTGGCAAACCAACCTGCGCCAAAGCCGGTTGGAGCGGATTTGAAAACGCGCTCGGCACGTCGGGAATATCGCCTAAAACTCGTTTCGCCATCAATTCGATGTCATAGCCTTCGTGCCGCACACGTTCGTCAACATAAAGCAGACACAGACCAATCATCCAAATCGGCGTTAAAAGGATAAAACTCGCTTGCGTAATTATTTGATTGGCGATTTGATACCACGCCGGAATCGCATCAGGATCGGCGGCAAGAAACGAAATGCCGCTGAAATATCCGTAAATTTGAAGTGGAATTAAAAACAATAAAAGCGCGGAGTAGATTGCCACCGTCGTAAAAACAAACAGCGCGGCAAGACGTTTGACATTACTGCTTGCCAAAGACGCACTGCGGCTGATTGATGCAAAAACGCCTTGACCTTCGACCATCATCACTTGCGGCACATACAAAAACCTCGATGCAATCAGAAAAAATAACCAACCGGCGAGAAAAATTATGCCGAGCGATAAAAATATCGAAACGATAACGGTTAAAAACGGTGAGAAACTTAGTGCCGCCGCCGCTAAAGCAATCGCTAAAATTACGATAACAAGCCCGAAATAAAAGATAAACAAACCGATAAAGCCGAGCAAAAACGCAATCATTGTCGAAGCGGTAATCAGCCCGAAAATTCGGCTTTTAACATTTTTATAAGTTTCGCGGAAGGTTATATTTTCGCCGAAAAGCAGATGCCGCACGAAGTTTCGTGCCGCGCCGCCCATCACCGTTAAAACCGCAACGGCTTCAATCAGCCAAATAACCAAACTGCCGAAACCGACAAACATCAGATATGAAAACGATTCGATGTCGTCGCGGCGCGAATCAATCGAAAACATCTGATTTGCCAAAGCCATCCAACCAATCGAAAATAACGCGCCAATCAGAATCGGCGGTGCGGCAATCCAAACGAACGTCCAAAAATTTTGACGATAAAATCGGACGGCGCGGTCAATCAAATCTCCGGCACCAAGCGGCGTGAGTGATAATCGAGAATTCGTCATAACCGAAAGCAATTTGCCCGATTATCTTAGCATATTCCACGTTGATTCGAGAAGATTTAAACGATTGATTTTGTCAATGCGGATGATGACAAGTATAATTTTTTTGTATAATATTGTTTTATTTTCAGGAGAACTATCAAAATAAATGACCTATATCGTTACCGAACCTTGTATTGAATGTAAATATACCGATTGTGCGGCGGTTTGTCCGGTCGAAGCGTTTCACGAATTGCCCGACCGTTTGTATATCAATCCCGACACTTGTATTGATTGCGACGCTTGTTTGCCCGAATGTCCGGTCGAGGCGATTTTTTCGGATATGTCAATTCCCGAAGAATATCTCGGCTGGCTTGAAAAAAATGCTGAAGCCGAAAATTATCCGATTATCAGCACAAAAATGCCTGCTCTGCACGGCGCAGGTTGTTCGGGACCGCCGGAGTGAATCTAAGGGATGAGGAATGAGAGATGAGAGATGAATAAGAAATACGCTCATATTCATCTTTCATCTCTTTCAAGACGTATTGCCTGTTGCGCCGAAAGCGGTGTAGCGAATAATCCTACCTTTAACTTTTGATTTAAAATTACTTTGTCATAAAAAAACTCTTGTAATTTCAAGCATTTTCGGCGAAAATATAAAAGGCTTGAGATTTTTTCAAGCCTCGAAACTACACTTCTTTATCAAAAATTCATTCTTTTACCAAAAAAAAATACAAAATCGGTAGTCAAACGAGCTTACAAATTTGCATCGGGCAAACTTCCGCGTAAAATAATTGCGGTTCGCATTTTATACCTTCAGCATAAGAAAATAGGAAATAGCATTTGTTTAAGCCTTTTATAGACTTCGATTGCAAAAATGATGCTCGACGGAAAAGCACAAAAACATAATATTAAGCCACACGAAATCGTAGATTGGAGGCGCAAAGTTCTCGTGCTTTTCGGCACACGTCCGGAAGCTATTAAACTCGCGCCCGTGATTCACGAACTTCGTCAAAAGTTTTATCAAACGATTGTCGTGTCTTCGAGTCAACACAAAGAATTGCTCAAGCCTTTCTTGAAAATGCTTGATATTCAGACGGATTTCGATTTGCGTGCAATGCGAAAAAATCAAACGCCGACTGAAGTTTGTGCGCGAATTTTGGCGAAGTTGGACAAGATTTTAGAAGCTGAGCAACCTGATTTGATTTTGGTTCAAGGCGACACAACGACGACTTTGGCAGGCGCATTAGCCGGATTTAACCGTCGGATTCACGTCGGTCACGTTGAAGCCGGACTTCGTTCGGGAAATATTTACAGCCCTTATCCCGAAGAAATGAATCGCCGTCTGGTTTCACAAATTGCCGATTTTCATTTTGCCGCGACCGAGAAAAATCGCCGTAATCTTTTGGCGGAAGACATCACGACCGACAAAATTTTCGTTACGGGAAACACGGTTGTTGATTCGCTTCATTACATTTTGCGAAATCTCACGCCGAGCAAAAACATAACCGAAATTATCGAACGAACCGAAGGCAAAAAACGAATTTTGCTGACTACGCACCGACGCGAAAGTTTCGGCGAAGCGATGAGCAAAAATCTCAAGGTTTTGCGCGATTTTGTCGAAAAGCGTAAGGATTTATGTTTGATGTTTCCAGTTCATCCGAATCCGAACGTGAAAAGCATTACGGAAGAAATTTTAGCGAATAAAGAAAGAATTTATTTACTCGAACCTCTGAATTATTCTGACTTTATCGCGCTGATGAAGGAAACTTGGCTCATTGTGTCCGATTCGGGCGGCGTGCAGGAAGAAGCACCGTCTTTGGGCAAACCGCTTCTGGTTTTGCGCGAAAATACCGAAAGACCGGAAGCGATTCGTTCCGGCGTGGCAAAACTCGTCGGCGGAAATCCGCAGACTTTGAAAAAGATGCTCGAAGAAAATTATTCTGTGCAGACGTGGATAAAATCGGTCAAAGAAGTCTCAAACCCATTTGGTGACGGACGCGCCGCGAAAAGAATTGTTAAAATTATCGAAGAAAAACTAGGCTCGAAATCTTTTCGTGAAAAAGCTCTGCAAAGAACGTTGTTTTAATATTGATTTTTGGTTTTTCAAAAACCGAAGCCCGAAAACCAAAAACCATAGCAGTAAAAATGAATCAAGTTTCCCCAAACAAAAAACACCTCTTGACGGTTCTTGTCGAAGACTATTTTCACGTCGGAGCCTTCGAGAATTTGATTCAACAGCGAAATTGGTCGCGGTTTGAAACGCGCTACGAACAAAACACACTGAAAACATTAGACTTGCTCGATTCGCTTGATACGAAAGCGACGTTTTTCGTGCTTGGCTGGATTGGCGAACAAAATCCGCGTCTGATTCGTGAAATAGTTTCACGCGGACACGAAGTTGCGAGTCGCGGATTTTATCATCGGAGTTTGAAAAACTTAACGGCAGACGAATTCCGCGAAGATTTGCGGCGCACGAATCGCGTTTTGGAAGATGCGGCAGGGCAAGAAATCGTTGGTTATCGCGCCGCCGAAAAACTGAATTACGAAAAAGATTCGTGGATTTTCGATATTTTAGCGGAAGAAGGCTTTTTCTATGACGCATCGTTTTTGCCGGTAAAATCGGACGAAAAACAGAAACGCTTCGCACATCAAATCCACACGAACGGCAAAATAATTCACGAATTTCCTTATTCGACGCGCAATTTAGGCATCGGTTTATTGCCGATTGCGGGCGGAAATTATTTTCGGCAAATTCCTTTTACGTTAATGCGCCACGCCGTCAAAGATTGGACGGAAAGATATGAAGAGCCGTTCGTGATGTATTTTCACGTTTGGGAACTCGATGTCGAACAACCGCGCATTAACGCTGCGTCAGTTTACAATCGCGTCCGACATTATCGAAAGCTCGATAAAATGGAATGGATTATCAAAGAAACCTTGCAAAAATATAATTTCTCCGGCGCGGCGGACTTTTTAGGAATCGAAAATCTAGTTTCAAGTTCCGAGTTTCAATCTTCGAGTCCGGCGACAATAACAATCGCAAATCGCAAATCGCAAATCGCCAATGAAGCGATTACGATTATCATTCCTTGCTATAACGAAGAAGCCGCTTTGCCCTACTTATCAAACACCTTGCGAAGTTTAGAATCTGAATTGAGCGAAAATTATTCGCCCGAATTTATTTTCGTTGACGACAAAAGCAAAGACGCGACTTTCGATAAATTAAACGAACTTTTCGGCAAAAAGAAGAATGTAAAAATCATTCAACACGACACGAATCAAGGTGTGGCGGCGGGAATTATGACGGGAATAAAAGCCGCTGAAACCGACATTGTTTGTTCGATGGATTGCGATTGCACCTACGACCCGCACGAGCTTGTAAATATGCTTCCGTTACTCACGGAAAAGGTTGATTTGGTAACGGCTTCGCCATATCATCGCGACGGCGGCGTAAGAAATGTTCCCGAATGGCGTTTGTTTTTGTCGAAAGGCGCATCGTGGCTTTATCGGCGGACTTTGAAGGCAAAACTTGCAACTTATACGAGTTGTTTTCGCATCTATCGGCGCAGTTCTTTTGTAGATATGCCTTTACAGGAAAAAGGTTTTCTCGGCGTGGCGGAAATGCTCGGCAGATTGGATTTGAAAGGCGGAAAAATCATTGAATTCCCCGCAGTTTTGGAAGTTCGTTTATTCGGATTTTCCAAAATGAAAACCGCACGGACAATTTTCGGGCATTTAAAATTACTCTCGCGTCTTTCAAAAATTCGTTTTTTCGGGAAATCCGAATCAATTCAAACTTCTCTACCGAAAGAGATTCTTGAAATTTCAAAAGAAGATAAATTAGCCGCTGATAAACGCAGATAACGCGGATTAAATCAAGATAAAATCAGCGAAATCCGCGTTAATCCGCGGCAAATTAAATATAAAATATGACACCGACATTAGAAAAAGAAATCATAAAATTACCATCAGACCAAGACATTTCGGGCAGAACTTTCGGCGCGGAGGAAATTGCCGCTGTAACAGAAGTTTTGCAATCAGGAGTTTTAATCACGACCAAAGGTAAATACGGCAAAATGCTCGAAAAAGAATTTGCCGAAAAATTGGGCGTGAAATATGCTTACGCTTGTAATTCGGGTTCGGCGGCGGTTCACGTTGCAATTGCGGCGATCAATCCGAATCCGGGCGATGAAATTGTTACAACTTCCGTAACGGATATGGGCGCGTTGACACCGATTATTTTTCAGGGCGCAATTCCTGTTTTTGCAGATGTTTGCCCGAAAACTTTGAACGTAACAGCGGAAACAATCGAAAAAGTTTTGAGCGAACGCACGAAAGCAATAATCGTTACTCATCTGTTCGGAAACCCGTGCGAAATGAAGGCGATTATGGAACTTGCCGACAAACGCGGAATTCCCGTTATCGAAGACACGGCGCAAAGTTTTATGGCAAAATGCGACGGAAAATATGCCGGAACAATCGGCGCAATCGGCGCGTTTTCGTTCCAACAGGGCAAACAAATGACGACCGGCGAAGGCGGAATTGTCGTAACAAACGACGACGAAATTGCGCGTCGAATGTATCTTTTCATCAACAAGGCTTGGGGCTACGGCGACCCGAATCCCGATCATTATTTTGCTTCGTTAAATTACAGAATGACCGAACTGCAAGCCGCAGTTTCTTACGAACAGTTGAAAAAATTAGATTTTTCGGTCGCACAACGTCAAAAAATGGCGGCATTGCTCGATGAACAGATCGCGGATATTGACGGTATCGAAAGTTATAAACCGGCAGACGGTTCGACGATGACTTATTGGAAATTCTGTCTGCGCGTTGACGATACGAAAATCGAAGACGGTTCGGTCGGATTATCAAAAGCGTTGAAAGTTTATGATGTTGCATCTGCGCCGCGTTATGTTGTCAAACCGGCGTATAAATGTATGGTTTTCCGCGAGCAAAATACTTTCGGCGATTCGCATTATCCGTTTAATTTAGCGCGTCCCGAAGCCGTAGATTACAACGATGATAATTTTCAAGGCACAATTAAAGGCTTGCACGATGTTTTAGTTCTGCCGATCAACGAAAAATACGAAGAACATCACATCGAATTTCTCGCAGATTCGATTCGTGAAGCAGTCGAGTCGGTGAGAAAATAATTTAACGCAAAGGCGCAAAGGCGCAAAGATTTTTATAATTTCTTCCTTTGCGTCTTCGCGTCTTTGCGCCTTTGCGTTAAAAAATCTTATGAAAAAATTAAAATTTGCACTTATCGGAACGGGCGGAATTGCCCAAACTTACGCGCAAGCGTTTCAGCAAAGCGAATGTTGTCAATTAGTTGCGGTTGCCGACATCAACCAAGATTCTGCGAAAGCGTTTGCCGAACCGTTTGGCGCAAAACCGTTTTCAAATTACAAAACCTTAGCCGAAAACAGTGAAATTGACGCGGTAATTATTTCCACGCCGCCGAATACGCATCCTGAAATTGCGATGTTTTTTATGGGCAAAGGTGTTCACGTTCTTTGCGAAAAACCGCTTTGTTTGAGCGTGTCGGAAGCGAAAGCGATGATCGGAACGGCGGAAGCGACGAATGTTGTTTTCACGATGGCGACGAAGTTTCGTTATTGCGAAGATGTCGTTAAAGCAAAAGCGATTTTGGCTTCGGGCGTTTTGGGCGAAGTCGTGCAGTTTGAAAATGCGTTCACGGCAAAAGTTGATATGTCGAAGCGTTGGAACTCGGATTTTGAAGTTTCCG
>CALMEH010000318.1 GCA_937863115.1 uncultured Acidobacteriota bacterium | reverse complement strand
AGGCGGCGGAAGGTGGCGAAATCCGGGGAATACTTCATCGCACGGGCGGCGAACAAATCTTGCGCGAATGCGAGGTAATCCGCCGCACACAATATCCGAAAGGTTTGCCGACAGGTTTGGCAGTTATCACAAGCGGCGGAAATCTGAAAGCACGTTTTGTCATTCACACCGTCGGACCGATTTATGGAATTGATAAACAAAATGAAGCCGCGCAATTAGCCGATTGTTATAAAAATTCTCTGGCTTTGGCGGTGGAAAACGATTTGCAAAATATCGCTTTTCCTTCAATTTCGACTGGTGCGTTTCATTACCCAAAACACGAAGCCGCGCGAATTTCTTCGCAAGCCGTGAAAGACGTTTTAGATGCGTATGAACACTTTAAAGAAGTTAGATTAGTCTTTTTTTCAGAATCGGACGCGAAGATGTTTTTGAAACACTCGACTTTTTAATTTGCCCTTAGCCGTTCGATGTTTTATAGTTTTCCTCATTGCATTTGCCGGCAAAACACAGAACACAAAAATATGCAGACGGCAGTTGGCTTACAAAAAGACACAAATTTCAGAAAAGACTTTTATTTCAAACGCAATTTACCCGAAAATCTGAGCATTTTAGAAACGCTTTCGTGGAATTATTTCTGGTCGTGGCAACCGGAAGGAATTAACCTCTGGCGCGAATTGGATTCAGCTTTGTGGGAAAAATGTGAGCAAAACCCGCGTGTTTTGCTGAAAAATATTAACGGATTGCGTTTGTGGCAAATGGCAAATGATGCCGATTATGTTGCAAAAGTCGAAAAATTTGCCGATGATTTTACCGAATACATCAATCAATCGCCGAACAGTTTCGGAAAATTGACGGCGGAAAATCCGGTCGCGTATTTTTGCGCCGAATATGGAGTGCATAATTGTTTGCCGATTTATTCCGGCGGACTCGGCATTTTGGCGGGCGATCATTTGAAATCTGCGAGTGATTTGAATGTTCCGCTTGTCGCCGTCGGACTTTTTTATCGGCACGGTTATTTTCGTCAAACGATTTTGCACGACGGTTGGCAGCGCGAACATTACAACGATTTATTTGAATCGGAACACGCGCTACAACCTGTTTTGAATGATTCCGGCGAACGTGTTTTAGTTTCGGTCAACATTCGCGGACGCGAAGTTTTTGCTCAAGCGTGGCTCGCGCAAATCGGGCGAATTTCGCTTTATTTGCTCGATACAAACATTGCCGAAAATAACGAAATTGACCGATTGATTACAGGTTATCTCTACGGCGGAAACGAAGAAACACGCATCGTCCAAGAACAAATCTTAGGCATTGGCGGCGTTCGGCTTTTGCGAAAATTAGGCGTTAAACCGTCCGTTTTTCATCTTAACGAAGGTCATTCGGCGTTTTTGACTTTGGAACTTGCGCGTGAGTTTCTCGCCGAAAATGAAACGGCTGATTTTAACGATGCGATTTCGGCAACCAAAGAAAAATGCGTCTTCACGACGCACACGCCTGTTGCCGCCGGAAATGATAATTTTCCGCCGACTTTGCTGGAAAAATGTTTCGACGCGGATTTTTTCAATCAATTAAAAATCTCGAAAAACGATTTTTTCGCACTTGGGCGCACCAACGCCGACGACGAACTCGAATGGTTCGGAATGACACCTTTGGCGATGCGTATGACGCGTTCGGCAAACGGTGTGAGCGAAAAACACAGCGAAGTTTCGCGTGAACTTTGGCTGAAAATGTTTCCCGAAGGAACGCTTGCGGAAGAAGTTCCGATTTCGTTTATCACGAACGGCGTTCACGCGCCGACGTGGATTGCGCCCGTGTTTCAAAGACTTTACGAAAAATACATCGGCAAAAATTGGTTGGAAATTTCGCGCAATAAAAACGCTTGGCGCGAAGCAATTCAACGAATTCCCGACGCGGAAATTTGGAACGCGCATCTGCTTTTGAAAAATCTGCTTGTGGCATATATTCGCAACAAAACTTTCTCGAAAGAAACCGGTTCGAAAGATACGATTAACGAACACGAAGATACGCGAAAACTTTTTTCGCCCGATGTTTTAACTATCGGTTTTGCGCGTCGTGTCGCCGCTTACAAGCGTTGGAATTTGCTTCTTTCGGACTTAGAAAGAATATTAAAATTGATTACCGATGCGGACAAACCCGTTCAATTCGTCTTTGCCGGCAAAGCGCATCCGCAAGATAATAAAGCCAAACTTTTATTGCAAAATCTAATGAGTTTGCAAAACGAAGATTGGCAAAGCCGCGCTGTTTTTATTGAAGATTATGATCAGGAAGTTGCGCGTTATCTCGTCCAAGGCGTTGATGTTTGGCTCAATGTTCCGCGCCGACCTTTGGAAGCCAGCGGCACTAGCGGACAAAAAGTTGCGATGAACGGCGGCTTAAATCTTTCAATTTTAGATGGCTGGTGGATTGAAGGTTTCAATGGCGAAAACGGTTTTTCAATCGGTGATTTGAGCGAAGATACAGACGAAATTATGGACGCAAACGATGCCGAATCGCTCTATGAAGTTCTTGAAACGCAAGTAATTAAAGACTTCTATGAACACGACGAAAACAGTTTGCAAACTGTCTGGATTCGCCGTATGAAAGACGCGCTTGCCACACTCACGCCGCAATTTTCGAGCGACCGAATGCTCAAAGATTACATCGAGCAAATTTATCTAAATGAGAAGTGAGAAATTTATTTTAGGTGATAAGTGAGAAATGAGAAGTAAAAAAATTCAATTCTTATTTCGCATCTCTCACCTCTCAATTAAAAAATATGTCCGAAATTCAATTTAATAAAGGCGTAATTCGCCCGGTTGAATGTTACAAAGAGGCTTGGGAGTTAATCAAAAATCGTTTTTGGTTGTTGCTTGCGCTGGTCATTGTCGGCGGATTTATCGGCGCGGCTTCGATGTATATTTTGCTCGGGGCAATGGTTTGCGGCATATTTTATTGTTATTTGCGTGTGATTGACCGCAAAGATTTTAAGTTTGAAGACCTTTTCAAAGGTTTCGGATTTTGGCTTCCGGGCTTGATTGTCGCAATTTTTTTCGTCGTTCCGATGTTTGTGCTTTACGCGCTGATTTACATTCCGCCACTTATTGCAATCACGACAAACCCGAACATCACGCAAGAAGAACTTTTAACAATTATCGGCGCGAGCTTTGTTGTTGATGCGATTTTTATGGTTTTTATGGTTTGTCTGCACACGCTTTTGATGTTTTCGTTTCCGCTGATTGTTGATAAAAATTTATCGGCATTTGCGGCAATGAAAACCAGCGCAAAAGCGGTTTGGGCAAATTTGAGCGGCGTTGCAGGACTTTGGGGACTCGGCTTTTTGCTGAGTTTGGCAGGAATTTTGGTTTTCTGCATTGGCATTTATTTGGCAGTTCCGTTGATGATCGGCGCAAATATGTTGGCTTATCGCAAAGTTTTTCCGGCATCGCCGAATGTTTAATTTTTTATGGCAAATTTTATCGAAATTGATTCTCCCGAAACGCTCGAAACGCTTTTTCAACAGTCCTTCGACGTGCCTATTTTGCTTTTCAAACACAGCGTAACTTGTCCGATTAGCACAAATGTTTATGACGAAGTTTCCGCCGTCGAAGGCGAAATAAATCTCGTTATTGTCCAAAAAGCGCGAAATATTTCAAACTTGATTGCCGAAAAAACCGAAATCCGCCACCAATCGCCGCAAGCAATAATTTTGCGCGACGGCAAAGCAATTTATCACGCTTCGCATTACGACATCACGGCGGAAGATATTAACTCAGAAATGAGAAGTAAGACATAAGAAATTAGGTTCAGAAAAATTTCTCATTTCTTACTTCTCATTTTTCACATATTTTATGATTGAACCAATCCAAATTTCAGAAGAAAGCGATAGCAAAATCTCGATAAAATGGTCGGATGACGCGGAAACTTCACTTTTTGCGCCCCAGCTTCGCCGTGCGTGTCCGTGCGCTTCGTGCGTGAATGAATGGACGGGCGAAAAGATTTTGAAAGATTCGTCGGTTGCCGAAGATTTGACGTTTTCCGAAATGCAAATCGTCGGGCGTTACGCACTGAATTTCCGCTTTTCCGACGAACACGACACCGGAATTTTCACCTTCAAATACTTACGCCAACTGTCAGAAAACAATCAACATTGAAGATTTATCATAAATAGCAGAAAATAATTGATGATGAATGAACGAGATATTTTTGACGAACGACAGGAAACAAAAAAGGCAAATTTCAGTTGTCCTTTTTGCCGCGAACGCGCCGATTACGAAGTGCGGTGGCTTAAACGGACAAAAAAAAAACACGCGCCGCGCACACATAACGAACAAGACCGCGCAAGATTTGAAAAATCGCGCGATTATATGGTTCGCATTGACGATCAATTAATGTGTAAAAATCAGCGTTGCCGAAGGCGTTTCGAGATTCCATCATCGCAAACGGTTGTTTTTATCTAAACTTGTCGATGTGCTATTCTTTAATCAATTTACAAATGAGGGTTAATTTATGATTTCAGGAAAAAATTTGGAGTTTTACGAAAAAGAACCGCTGCCAAATGAAGAAATAAAAGAGTTTATGGACGAAGAAATTGCTCACGCGCCGCAAGCTCCGCACGAACTTTTGGAACGTCTGCACGAACATCATTCAACTTCGCCCGCAGATTCAGGAGGCGATATTGATGCCGAATGGGAATCGGCAAACGACGACGGCGCAGAAGCCGTTTTCGGACATAATCCTACGCCCGACCAATCTGATGTCGAAGAAAATGCCCACGCTTACGGCATTGATTTTCAAGATAACGAACCGCTCGACATCGTTGAAAAAATGGAAAAACGCGACCGCGACCGTTTTGAATTAGACGAAAACTCGAAACGCGGCGATTCGATTTAATTCAAAATTTCAATTATTTTCAATCAACAAATGGACACAGATATATCATAAAAAATATCTGTGTCCATTTGTGTTTATCTGTGGATAATTTTTTTGCGAATCATTAATTCTTCTTGTCCATCTTCATTTCCATTTTCATCGAATCGCCTTTTATTTTCTTCAAAGTTTCGATTATTACTGAAGGTTCGGCGCGTTTCGTGAAATCGGGATCAAGAAATGCATAAACGATTTCGCCGTTTTTATTAATAATGTATGTCGCCGAAAGTGGAAGTTCGGGTTTTTCGGTGCCATTCATTTTGACCAAATCAATGCCGTATCCTTTATATTTTTCGTCTGTTTTGGCATCGAGTTGAAAGACAATTCCAAAATTTCGCGCAACTTCGAGATTCGGATCGCTCAAAACTGAAAATTCGAGTTTATTTTTGTCGGAAACCTTCATCGAATTGTCAGGATTTTCAACCGAAATTGCGACAAGTTGACCGCCGTTGGCTTTAATATCAGAAATGTTTTTCTGCAACGAGCGCAGATAAGTGTTGCAATACGGACACCACGCGCCGCGATAAAAGACGACGACAAGATTTCCCTGTTTGAGCATATCATCACTGCTGACAATATTTCCGATTGCGTCTTTCAACGAAAACGCCGGCATTTTCGCGCCGACATTTAAAGCCGTTTTCGAGGCTTCTGCCGCCGTAACTTCTTTTTTCATCATCATTTTGTCGTTTGACATCATTGCGTCTTGAGCAAAAACGGCGAGATTCAATGACAAAGCAAAAATAGCGAATACAAATATTTTTTTAATCATAAGATTTTCCTGTGTTTGAAATTAGATACACTTTCAAAAGGTTTGTGATGATGAATTTTATTCCCGAAGATTTACATTTTTCGTGCCGAAAGCCAAATGTTCGGAATCATCGAAAGTTTTTGCGCGGAGGTTGTGTGCGCTCGTTTAATGAAAATATCGTAATCTTGACGTTCAATTTCGCCTAAAATTCGCGCATAAATCCGCGAAGCGAGCAAAACCGTAAAACGCGAATCTTTTTCGAGAAGTGCAATTCCCTTTTCGCCTTCCGCGTAATAATTTCGGGCGCGTTCGATTTGAAATTTCATCATTTCGCGGAATTTTCCATCGAATTTATTAGCAAAAATCTGTTCTTCGGAAATTTCAAATCGCTGTAAATCTTCCTGCGGTAAATAAATTCTTCCGATTGCCGCATCTTCTTTTACATCGCGCAAAATATTCGTCAGTTGCATCGCAATTCCCAATGCTTCAGCGTATTCCAACGCTTTTTTATCAGAATATCCGAGAATTTCCGACGACATCAAACCGACCGTCGAAGCCACGCGATAACAATAAACATAAAGCTCGTCGAAAGTTTCATAGCGTTTGATTTTCGTGTCCATCAAAACGCCTTCGACCAATTCCAACGGCAAATTTTGCGGAATTTTGTAATTTTGTAAAAGATCTTTCCAAGCTAAAAAAACTTGATTCTGGTCTTTGGTTTTTGGTCTTTCATCTTTGCCGCTTTGCGCCTTTGCAGGAAAATAAACATCTTCCAAATTCACCTTCCATTTTTCCACCGCTTCAATCGCTTTTGTTTCGTCAACGCTTTCGTCAATTTCATCGTCAACCGCGCGACAAAAAGCATAAATCGGATAGACGGCTTTTCGTTTATGTGCGGGCAGAAATTTTGCCGCAAAATAAAAACTTTTGGCGTGAAGTTTGGTAACGCTTTCGCAATATTCGTAGGCTTTTTCGAGTTCGGTCATTTATTGATTTTCGAGCCATTTTTCAAACTCAAGCAAAATCTCGAATTGGTCTGAATCTTCCAATTGTTTGAGAAAATTTGTCAAGATGTCGGCTGATAAA
>CALMEH010000317.1 GCA_937863115.1 uncultured Acidobacteriota bacterium | reverse complement strand
ATCGGGAACGGCGGTTTCGATGAAGGCGAACGCGCAAAATCTGAAATGGTGTTTCGAGGGTGAGGACAAAATGTATCGCATTTCGTTTGCCGGCGACCAATTTTCCGGCGGCGCGATGACTTATAATTGGATTGCCACGCCTGATGCAAAGTCGCTCGGATTTTATAACATCCGCGATTTCGGCGCAGTCGGCGACGGCAAAACCGATGACACGATTGCGATAAAAAGCGCGTTTGCCTACGTTGCTTCGCGCAACGGTGGGCAGGTTACGTTTCCCGAAGGCGATTATGTCGTAACTTCGCCGATAACTTTGCCGTCGGGCATTGTCATACGCGGTGTGAACGGACTGCATACCGACGCCACGACAAACAATGTTATCCGCAAAAACAACAGTCGAATAACTTTAAAAGGCGCGAATCAGGCACTTTTCCGCATCGGCGAATGCACCGAAAAAGTTACGATGATGGATTTGGAACTTTTCGGCGAAAGCCAACAAAACACTTACGGCATCGAAGCTGTCGGCGCGTGGATTTCATCGCAAGGTTTTAACGTCGAGCGTGTTACTTTCCAGAAATTCTTTCGCGGGATTTATGCTCACGGATTGCCGCAAACTAATCTTTCTTGGCAATTCGATTATGTAAAAATCACAAATACGCGGTTTGTTTATAATTCGGACGCAGGACTTTATGTGAATATGCGAAACACTGATTGGAAAATCGAAGGTTCGTTATTCATCAACCCGAAACGCACGGCAACGCAAAATGCTAATTCGATGGATTTTGAGCGCGTCGGAATGGTTACGATTTCTGACACTTTCGGCGGCGGTTTCTTCAATGCCCTCGGTGGAACATTCATCAATATTCTCGACAGCGGAAACATCACGATTATCGGTTCGCAAACCGAAGCGATGACCAATTCGCTCGTTTATAATCAAGCCGAAAATCCTTCGGCGGGCGATTATACCTATCCGATTGCCGTGTATAATTCAATCTTCGGCGACCCGATAATTTTCAAAGCGCGACGAACATTCGTTTCGAGCGGAAGTTTTTACTACGGCAACACTTTCACCGCCGATGAGCGTGTCCGCGTTTATTCCACAGGCGATAGATTCTGCTATGACGGTTACATTTTAGGTTGCCAAGGCGCAACGCAAAAAAACTTTGACCGCGCCACGATTATCTTTATGACCGGACAACCGACGGAGAAAGGCAGCACGCCGAACACGCCGACAATCTTCGGCACAGACGTGCAGTTTAATTCGCCCGTCCAACTTCCCTCTTTCCTGCAAAACGCACTTCCGACAGGCAAAGCCAACGGCTCGATGGTTTATTGCTCAAACTGCCGCCGCCCAACCACACCTTGTCAAGCTGGAGGCAACGGCGCACCGGCAAGGGTCG
>CALMEH010000316.1 GCA_937863115.1 uncultured Acidobacteriota bacterium | reverse complement strand
TACTGCCCGAACCTGCGCCCGCCGCGCCGCCGCTGTTGATGAAAACCATCGTGCCTTTGATATAAATGCCGCTCGAATTGATGTTGATGAAATTTCCGCCGACCTTCAAAGTCAGAGATGTTCCGGTTTCCAGCGTCATACTCGTTCCCGATTTGAGATGAATTTCCGTTCCTGCTTCAACCGCAAATTTTGTTCCGGCTTTTTCTTCAAAATCTACTCCGGCGTGTGTCGAAATCGAGCCGTCAACCTTTTCGTTATGGTCGCCCATAACTTTTAAGTGCTTGTCTTTTTTGATTTTTTCAAATTGTTCGTTCTCAATTATCAAATGACGGTCGTGCAGAATCGTTTCCATTGCATCATTTTTGACGCGAATATCTTGGTTCTTCTCGGCGTGAATAAAAATCTGTTCCGAGCCTTTTTTATCTTCAAAACGAAATTCGTTAAAACCGCCGCCCCCTTTCGATGAATTTGATTTGATAGTTGATTTCGTCTTTTCATCGGGCAGAGTATAAGGCGGCATCGTTTGCGGGTTATAGACGCAACCCGTGATAATCGGTTGGTCGGGGTCGCCTTCGAGAAAGTTGACAATGACTTCCATCCCGATTCGTGGAATAAACATCGTTCCCCATTTATTTCCCGCCCAAGTTTGCGCGACGCGCACCCAACAAGAACTGTTTGCATTAACTTGTCCGTCGCGGTCCCAATGAAGCTGAACTTTGACGCGCCCGTATTTGTCGGTAAAAATTTCTTCGCCCACCGGACCGACTACAAAAGCGGTTTGCGAGCCGTGAACAATCGGTTTCGGCGTTTTTTGAGGCGGGCGAAACGGCGGCGCATTGTTGCCGTGAGCAATGCAAGCAAAAGCGTTCGAGTAAGGATTTTCAGCCTGATTATTTGAAACGTAGGTCGGATTTTGCTCGGCTTCGTGCGTTATCGAGGTAATCACATATTGTCCATTGGAATTGTTGTTCGGATGATTAAAGAGTTCAAAACGATACCCCGAAGTCATCGCCGAACAATCGCCCGCGCCGCTAATGACTTTGTATTGTGCGTCCAAAGATTGCATCATTATTTTGACGCTGCCTTGTTTGTCCGTATCTACCTGAGCCAATTCACTGCTTTGCTCGCCGCCCGAACTGCTGATGCCGTCATATTTTCTGGCATAACCGCCCGGAAAATCATAAAGTTCGAGTTTTTGATTATCACCAACCGAAAACATACTCGTTTGCTGATGGTCGAGTTTTTTCGTGGGAAGTTGAAAATTATGGTCCCAAAACGTAACTTTGCCGGTTTGAAGTTGATAATCGGTTTGCCAACGATTGATTGAAGTAACGAAATCTTCGTATTGCCGCGTAACATCAAGAAAATACGGAATGCGGTTTTTGGACGGACAATTTTGATGCGATTGCGGCGTGTTGGCAACAACCATTTTATGCTTGCCGTCAGAATGTTCAAAGCAATAATAAATGCCTTCTTCCTCCATCAAACGACACGCAAAATCAAAATCGGTTTCGCGGTATTGAACGCAATAATTTCGCTTATTGGTAACGCCCTGAATCTGCCAAGAAACATCAAAACCGGTAAAAACCTGCTTTAAAATATCAGGCACGGAAAGATTCTGGAAAATGCGGCTTTGTGATTTTTGCGTCAAAATCCAAACGTGTGGCACAATCGTCGCATAATAATAAGAAAACCGAACATCGCGGTTGCCTTGCGAAAAACGATTGACAATTCCGGTTAATTCCCGCACCGTTCCGTCGCGTTGGTCAATCTTAATCGTAACCGCCTTGCCGATGATTGATGTCGCCTCAACGACCGTCGGATTAAAACCCGGCTCGTTTTCTTCGTGAAGCAATTCGACCTCAAAAGTAAAAAGTTTGGAAAGCCCTTCCGTTGCGGAAAGTCGGTTGAGCAACAAAAAATCCTTGCCCAAAGGCGTGTAAATCGCCAACAATCTATTATCTTGTGTCGTCGCCATAACTTTTTTCCCGTTTGCGAGGATGTTTTGAGCAAACAAATCCCGATTTAAAAATTTCGGTAAACCTGCTTCAGTTTGCAATGAAAATTCGAGATACGAACAGTTGGAACCAACTAATGTCTTTGATAATTTATTCGCCTTAAAGCATTTTGAAAGGAGAATTTATGTTCAATTTGAGAATCATCTTACCGTCAATTATCAATAAAAGTCAATCATTTTGAACGATTTAGATAAGGTTCGTTACAAACTTTGAAAAAAGTGGTAAAAACTTGTTCGAGTTTAAATTTTCAATGCGCCTGAAAAGCAATAATCCGTCGTATTTCTGTTTTTTGAAGTTGTCAACTTGTAACCATTTGCGGCATTTTCTATCATCGAAATACAATGCCGAAAGAAGAAAATTCCAAATTGAAACGAGTATTTTTGATTGATTCGATGTCGCACATTTTCCGTGCGTTTTTTGCGCCGATGGGAATGCGGCAAGAGCCTTTGCGAAATTCGAAAGGCGAAGTTACGCAGGCGGTTTTCGTATTTACGAATATGCTTCGCAAACTTTTGAACGACGAAAAGCCCGATTATATCGCCGCTGTTTTCGATTCGCCCGAAAAGACTTTCCGCCACGATTCTTATGCTGATTATAAAGCGAATCGCGCCGAGATGCCGGAAGATTTATCGGCGCAACTTCCCTTTATTATCCGCGTTTGCGAAGCGTTTAATATTCCGATCTTGCGTTATCCGGGTTTTGAAGCGGACGACATTATCGGCACGTTGGCGCAGAAAGTTGCCGCCGAAAATATGCAAGCCGTGATCGTTTCTAACGACAAAGATTTATGCCAACTCGTGCGCGATCCGAATATCGTTTGTATGCGGCAGAATTCGCAAAACGTCAAACGCAAAGTCGCCGTGCCGCCGATCGAATACTGCGACGAGGCGTGGGTTGAAGCGAAATTCGGTGTGCCGCCGCATAAGATTATTGACTTGCTCGGCTTAATGGGCGACGCGATTGACAATATTCCCGGTGCGCCCGGAATCGGCGAAAAAGGCGCGTTAAAACTCGTTCTCGAATTCGGTTCGGCGGAAGGCGCAATGCAAAACGCCGACAAAGTTACGCATAAAACCTACCGCGAATCTTTGCAGAATAATCAAGAAATCATTCGTCAATCGCTCGAACTTGCGACGATTCATACGACGATGGATATTCCGCTCGAATTGGACAAACTCAAACACCGCGAACCGAATCGCAATCTGGCGTATGCTTTGTTTCGTGAACTCGAATTCACCGCGCTGACGAGAGAGTTTGCCGATTCGATGCCGCTTTTTTCGGGTTTGGACAATGACGAAGCCGCGCCGACAACGCGCAATTACGCGCTCATCAACACACGCGAAGATTTAGACAAACTCGTTCGCCGACTTTGGGAAACGGAACATTGGTCGTTTGATGTTGATGCGTCGAATTCGCCCGCAAAAGCGAGCAGTTTCGACAAACTTCCGCCCGTCGGCGTGGCGATTGCGACCGCCGCCGGCGCGTCTTATTACGTTGATCTGGAAAATTTTGAAGACGGCAAAGAAAGCGCAATCGAAACTTTGCGCGACATCTTATCAAACGGTTTTCTCGAAAAAGTTACTTACGACTTAAAAGGAAATCTCGCGGTTTTGCACAAAATCGGCATCACGCCCGAAGCCGTCGTTGACGATGTTTGCATCGCGGCTTATCTCATTGATTCGACCAGAAAAAATGATTTGAACACGCTTTCGCAAATAAACTTGGGCGCGGACAATGTTTTCGACGTTCCCGAAGGTTGGACGGAATCGCAATATCGAACTGCCGAACGCGCCGATTTTATCGTCCAGCTTGCGCCGATGTTTCGTAAAAAGATCGTTGAAGACGAACTCGAAATGATTTACAACGACATCGAAATGCCGATGATTTCTCTGCTTTATAAAATTGAAATGAACGGAATGAAGGTTGACGTTTACGCTCTGCGCGGTTTTTCGGATTTCGTTTCGACCGAACTCGAAGGCTTGCGCGAAAAGATTTTCGCCGTTTCAAATCGTGAATTCAACATCAATTCACCGAAACAAGTCGGCGAGATTTTGCAGGAATTGAACATCGCCACCGGCAAAAAAACCGCGACCGGACAAATCTCGACGAGCAAAGATATTCTCACCGAACTCGCGCAAACTTACGAAATCGCGCAATTTATCATCGATTACCGCGAACTCGACAAACTCAAAGCGACATATTCGGACGCGCTTCCGACACAAATCGCCTCTGACGGCAGAATTCACGGCAAACTCAATCAAACCGTCGCCGCAACCGGAAGATTATCGTCAACCGACCCGAATTTACAAAACATTCCGAATCGCACCGAACTCGGTCAGCAAATTCGCCGCGCATTCATTCCCGAAACAGGCAAAAAACTGATTTCTGCCGACTATTCACAACTCGAACTGCGTCTGCTCGCGCAAGTTACACGCGACGAACGAATGCTCGAAGCGTTCAAAAACGGCGAAGATATTCACGCGCAAACTGCCGAATTAGTTTTCGGCGCAAAAACGCCCGAAGAATTAAAGGAAAAACGCCGCCTCGCAAAGATCGTCAACTTTGCCATCGCCTACGCCGTCGAAGCCTTCGGACTTTCGCAACGCGTCGGTCTGACTCGTGCCGAAGCGAAAAAAGTTATCGAAGATTATTACGAAACTTACAAAGGCGTAAAGAGATTTATGGACGAAACGCCCGAAATTGCTCGTGAAAAAGGCTTCATCACTTCGCTCTACGGCAGACGCAGATATTTTCCGTCAATAAATGATCGAAACTTCAACGTCCGCACACGCGCCGAACGCGAAGCGATAAATATGCCGTTGCAAGGCACTGCAAGCGACATCGTGAAAATTGCGATGCTCAAAGTTGACGAAGCCTTAACCCGCGAAAAACTCGAAACCAAAATGATTATGCAAGTCCACGACGAACTGCTTTTTGAATCACCCGAATCAGAAGTCGAAAAAGCCACCGAAATCATCAAAAAAGCCATGGAAAGCGCAGTCGAATTAGACATTCCATTAACCGTAGAAATCGGCGCAGGCGCAAACTGGATGAACGCGAAATAATAATCGTAGAGACGCGATGCATCGCGTCTCTACCCTATCGCGTCTCTACCCTATCGCATTTCGTCTGTATCGCATTTCGTCTGTATCGTGATTTGTCCGCAACGTAGAGACGCGATGCATCGCGTCTCTACGAATGAATCGCGTCTCTACGAATGAATCGCGTTTCTACGAATGAATCGCGTTTCTACGAATGAATCGCGTTTCTACGAATGAATGGTGCAATAAAATTTCTATGAAATATTGCTCACGATGTGGTAAATTTAATTAAAAGCAAATTGGTTATTTCAAGGAGGATACAGATGTCGGAATTTGATGAGACAGTCGAGAATGATTTGACGGCGGACGAGAAGGCTCTGCTTGAGGATTTACCGGAATTATCGGAATTGGGCGAAGCGCGTCGTAAATTTATCGGACAAGCAACCGCGATGGGTTTGAGTGCGTTTGCGATTGATTTGTTAGCTCACGAACAGGTCTTTGCGGAATTGATACCGGACGAGAACGCAGTTTTTGCGCCCGTAACGGAAGAAAATGCCGTTGCGGTGAAATTAAAGATCAACGGTGCGGAAAAGTCTCTGACGGTTGATTCGCGGGTTACTCTGCTTGATGCTTTGCGTGAAAAACTCGCGTTGACAGGCTCGAAAAAAGGTTGCGATCACGGTCAATGCGGTGCTTGCACGGTAATCGTTGACAACCGTAGAGTTTTGTCTTGCTTGACGCTTGCGGCAACTTGCGAAGGAAAATCCGTTACGACAATCGAAGGTTTGGCGAAAGGCGACACGCTGCACGAAATGCAAGCCGCGTTCATCAAACACGACGGTTTTCAATGCGGTTACTGCACGCCCGGACAGATTTGTTCGGCAGTCGCGTTGATGAACGAAGCGAAGAACGGCGAAGTCAGCTATGT
>CALMEH010000315.1 GCA_937863115.1 uncultured Acidobacteriota bacterium | reverse complement strand
TCGCCGGTCAACCCGATGACCCCCACCGAGGGCGTCGTCGACAACCTCGTCATCCCCTATGCCGGGGGCGAGGTCATCGTCATCTGGGTCGGCTTCGACTCCGCCGGCTGAAAACTCGCCGCGCGCGATTGACTCGCGGCGGCGGAAATCGTCGCCGAATCGGAAGAAGGTTTGAAATATTTTATCGAGCAACTTCGGCAAGATTTGTTTCAAACTATGAGTTTTAGGCTGTTGACTTTGCGTTCCGATTTTCAAGAATCAGCGTTTTCGCCGGTATTTGCCGAGTTTCCGAATAAATTGAAAGATTGGCAATACGAAATCGAAGATTTGCAAAATGCAATGCAGACAGTTTTAAATGAGAAGCTGAAAGAAAAAAATAAAAGACTGGAAACGCTCAAAAATCGGCTTTCGCCTTTGAGATTGGCTTCGCAGTTGAATGATAAAAAAACTCGTTTCGCGCTTTTAAATCAAAGGCAAATTTCGGCGGTAAAAGACATTTTGGATGCCAAAGACGAAAGTTTGAAAATCAAAATGGCTTCGCTCGACGCGCTTTCGCCATTAGCGGTTTTGAGTCGCGGTTTTGCGATTGCCGAAAATGAAAAAGGTGAAATTTTGCGCGATGCGGCACAAGTAAAATCGAATGACAACGTGAAAATTCGTCTCGCAAAAGGTAGAATTGAAGCGAAAGTCGTATCAAATAAAAAGTAAAAAGTAAAAAGTAAAAAGTAAAAAATCGCGTGTGAGATTATGGCGAAGTTTAAGATAGATATTGGCGGCGATGAGAAAGAAAGCGAAACTGTGGTGGCGAAACAATCGAACGCGCCGAATTTTGGAGATTATGCAACGCAGAAAAAACCGAGTAAGGCGAAAAAAATCATCGGCATTGCGGCGGCGGCGTTGTTGGGAATTTTTTTGGTCGTCGCGGTTGTTGGTTATTTTTATTGGCAGAACGCCAAATTTAAGCCATCGTATTCACTCGGTTTGTTGGTTGATGCGGCACAGCGCGGTGATCAAAAAATGATTGACCAACTGCTCAACACTGATGCGGTGATTGATGATTTCGTGCCGCAAGTTACCGAAAAAGCTATCGAACTTTACGGCAAAAACACTTCGCCCGGCGATATTTTGAAAATCCAACAGCAAGCCGCACCATATTTGCCGGAAGTGAAATCTGCCGCCCGCGAAAGAGTTCCGGCGTTGCTTCGGGAGAGAACAAAACCCTTTGAAAATTTTCCGGTTTGGATGATTGCCATCGGCGCGGGGTATTATTTGGACATTCGTATCGAAGGCGATAAAGCCTTTGTTAAAAGCAAGATGCCCGATCGTCCGATTGAATTAACAATGCAGCGCAAAGGCGATTTGTGGCAAATTATTGCTGTTAAAGATGAAGCCTTAGCGCGAAGACTCGCCGAACAATTCGGGCAGGAAATGATCGAACGCTCGAAGAAAAAAATTACCGATAAGATTGATACGGACAAAATAAACCCAAACTCGAACACGAATAAGGACAGTTTTGATTTGAAAAAGAAATTTGAAGATTTGTTCTAAAAATATGCCCGAAAAAACACAAACATTTGAAGCCTCGCTGAAAGAATTGGAAAAGATTGTGCGCCGATTGGAAGACGGTGAATTGCCGCTTGAAGAAAGTCTGAAATTATTTGAATCAGGCGTGAAATTATCGCGTGAATGTCAGGAAAGATTGAATCAAGCCGAGCGCAGAATCGAAGTTTTATTGGCTGATGAAAACGGAAATCCGAATTTACAAGCGATTGAAAAAGATGATTTTTCCGAACGAAAAGAACCAAAAATCAAACGCCGGATTGTTTTTGACGATGAAGATGATACGCCCTTTTGATTAAAACAAGTAACCACATAGAAACATAGAATACAGAGGAAAGAAAAATCTATGCATTCTATGTTTTTATGTGGTTAAAAAAAACTTCTAAACAGTTGGTGAAGTAACGATTTTGCCTCGTGCTTTTTTGCGGGCGTTGCGCCATGTTGTAATGCCTTCTTTTGTTAAACTAAAAATAGTTTTGCGGTTTTGGAAAAGCAAAGTTATCCAATCACGGCGGCGAAGTTGCGGAAAATAGATGCCGCGAAAGAAAAGTCTGGCAACAAGATGACTGATGCGCGTTTCAATCGGTGAATTTTTGATTGAATTTATCGCCTCCCAATTTCTTTCGGGGCTGTATGACCGCGCCCAAGCGTTGAATGTTTCGTCTTTGGCTTCGTCAATCGTCATTTTCAGAGGATTGTGCGCCATCACGAACGGTGCAAAATCAAGCCAGTGTTTCGGACGATGAAGCCGTCCCGATTTTTCCAATCTGTCATAGAGCGGAGTTGCCGGAAAAGGCGTTAATTGACCGAAAACAGGAAGTCCGGGCGACCAGCTTTCGATTTCGCTAACTGTGCGGTTTGCCACGCCGACCGTATCATTATCCATTCCGAAAATGAATGACGTAATCGCATAAATATTGCGTCGCGCCAAACCATCAAGAACGTCTTTGTAATTTGCGGGTTTCGAGAAGGTCTTGTTCACGTCCGCCATATTTGCCGGATCAATAGATTCCATTCCGATAAAAATCCACTTTCCGCCCGAATCTGCGATCAAATCAACAAGTTCTTCGTCCGCCAAAAGATTTGCGCTGATTTGCGCGACCCAGGGTAGTTGGGCATCTGCCGCGATAACGTCTCTCAGCAAACTTTTCAGACGTTTTTTGTTGATGGCGAGATTGTCGTCAATAAAGAAAACGGCAATTTGTCCTTTTTCCTGTTTTGCCCTTGCTTTCAAGCGTAAAAGTTCTTCGATAACACTTTCGTTTGTGCGAAAACGAATCGAATCGCCGAAAAATCCGGTAACTGTGCAAAATTCGCAACCGTAAGGACAACCGCGCCCCGTTTCAATCGGGACGACGAAAAATTTGCCCCAACCTGCGCCGAGTTTTGACATCGGTCCGCGCAGAAATTTCGGCACGAGACTGAATTGTTCTAAATCTAAAGTTTCCCAAGGAATATGCGGATAAGGTTGCAAAGAGGGTTTAATGTCGTTGCCTTTTGCATCAACTTTCGGCTGGTAAATTTCTTTAAGTGTTCCGTTTGCCGCGTCTTCAACAATCAAATGCCAAGTTTCGTCAGCTTCGCCGAGCGCAACTGCGTCGGCGTGGCGTTTTCCGCCGTCTTTACCTAAGGCTTCGTCGGGACATTCCGTAACGTGCGGTCCGCCCATCACGACTTTGATTCCGGCTTCACGCAGAGAATCGGCGACGAGATAGGCTCGCGCCACCATTCGTGTCATTGCGCCGATGCCGACCAATCCGATGTTTTCATCTTTGCAAAATTGCACGAGTTCTTCGCGCGACATTGCTTTGGCGTTGCCATCAATTAGCACGACTTCGTGCGGCTTCGGCGTTAATGCTTGTAGCAAAAACATCCAAAGGTGTGGCATAAAATTACGAGTAACGCCATTGTCGGGATTATAAAGCAGAATTTTCATTAATAATTTGTCTAGGGGACATCTTTATTTATACCCTTTTTTTATGGTTAATGACAATGGAATTTGTCGAAAGTTTAGATTTTGGAAACAAAATTCGGCTAATCTCGTGTCCATTTGAGCATAAACGGGAACGGCGGAACATTTAATTTTAAGGCTTTTTCGCCGATTGCGGTCATTTCCGCGTCGGTCAAAATATTTGCGCCGAAAAAAACTCCTTGGTTGAACGTGAAAAGAATTCCTTCCGCATTTCCTTTGTAACCTTCGCTGTGAAAAACAATGCGCGGGTCAATTTCCAAATGCAGAGCCGCGGCGTAAGACCAAAGCATCGCCGCCGATTCAATTGTCGCCATATTAAATTCGGGCAATTCGACTTCATCACTCAGACGCGAACGCAAATGTGCAGGCGCAACCGCCAAATGTCCGGCTTCGTGAAGCAAATCGCCGACATATTTTAAATTCGTTTCATCAACCAAAATCGTTCCGTTTTTGATTAAAATTCCAGGCAAAAAGGTTTGGTCTGCAATTTCGGCAGATTCGACCTGCAAACCGATTTCGGTTAAAAAATCACAGATTTTTTGCGTTAGCGGATTTTTGAACACAGTTTGATTATAAACAAAAAAAGGCGGACTTTGAATCCGCCTTTGAGTGATTTTTTTCTTGATAATTTTTAGTCTCTCGAACTGAAAATGCTCAGAATATACCAAAACAGCAGAGCAATCGCCGCAAATAATGTCAGCGAAGCGGCAACGTGTTGATTCGTGTTGTAGCGATGCAAGACGTTCGACGTTTCATACAAAATCGCTGTTCCCGCAAACGCGACCATCACGAATGCAAAAACGCTACCCAAACTAAAGCCGAAAATCAAACTTGCTACAATCAAGCCGAGTGCGACAAAACCGCCGATTGCCAGAATCGGACCTAAGAATGAAAAATCCTTGCGTGTCAGA
>CALMEH010000314.1 GCA_937863115.1 uncultured Acidobacteriota bacterium | reverse complement strand
GCGGTACCGACACAAGTGGTGTTCCGCAAAAAAAGGGTTTGAGGGCCGAAAAAAAAGCCCGCCACGAAAATTTCGGCGGAGAAATTTTAGCAGAAGTGTATTGATTTTGGACTTTAGATTTTGGATTTTGGATTGGCACAATGTCGGATTCAAATCCAAAATCTAAAATCTAAAATCCAAAATAAAATTATGTCTCGTGTAGGAAAAAAACCGATTACGATACCAACGGGCGTAACCGTTGCGATTAACGACACGGAGTTGGAAGTCAAAGGTCCGAAGGGAACTTTGAAAACACCTATTCCGGCTGGCGTTTCTTTTAAGCAGGAAGACGGAAGTTTGGTTGCGGAACGTGCCGGAGATAAAAACGCGGCGGTTCACGGATTGGCGCGTGCTTTGGCAAATAACGCCGTTGTTGGCGTAACCGAAGGGTTCAAGAAAGATATGGATGTCGTTGGCGTTGGATATAAAGCTGACGTGCAGGGCAAGAAAATCGTTTTCGCGCTCGGCTATTCGCATCCGATTGAATACGTTTTGCCCGACGGCATTGAAGCCAAAGCCGAAAGAATCGGAACGAAAACGACCATCAATCAATATCAGACGACATTGACGTTAAGCGGGATTGACAAGCAAATGCTCGGTCAAGTCGCGGCGGAATTAAATCGTCTGCGAAAACCCGATGCTTATAAAGGCAAGGGCGTTCGTTACGCTGATAAAATTTATCGCTTGAAAGCAGGTAAGACAGGAAAGTAATTTGCAAATTTCAATTTGCGATTTGCGATTGTTTTCGCTCAATCATCAAATCGCAAATCGCAATTCGCAAATCGCAAATAAAAATATGGCACAGAAAAGCAGAGCAGATATTCGTCGTGGAGTCCACAGCCGCATTCGCAAGAAAGTTAGCGGTTCGGCGGAGCGTCCCCGTCTGGCGGTTTTCCGCAGTTTGAATCACATCTACGCTCAGGTGATTGATGATGTGAACGGCAAAACTCTAGCGGCGGCTTCCACAACGGAAAAAGATTTAAAAGGAAGCACGGGCGGAAACATCGAAGCAGCGCAAAAAATTGGCAAAGTGATTGCCGAACGTGCGATTGCGGCGGGCATTTCAAATGTTGTTTTTGACCGCGGCGGTTATCTTTATCACGGGCGCGTCAAGGCATTACTCGACGCGACGCGCGAAGCCGGATTGAACAAATCGGAAGCGGCAGGAAAAGAGGAAGAAGGAAACAATGAATAATCAAAGAATTTCACCGCAAGGTTTGATTTTGAAAGACCAACTGATTTCGGTCAACCGCGTTACGAAAGTCGTCAAAGGCGGTAAAAATATGTCGTTTGCCGCACTCGTTGTTGTCGGCGATGAAAACGGTCACGTTGGATTCGGCACGGGCAAAGCGAAGGAAGTTCCGAACGCGATTAAAAAAGCGGTTGAAGCGGCGAAGAAAAATTTAATCAAAGTTACGCTAATTGACGGAACTCTGCCGCACGAAATGATTGGCGAATACGGCGCAGGACGAGTTTTAATCAAACCTGCAAAAGAAGGAACAGGCGTAATTGCAGGCGGTGCGGTTCGCGCGGTTCTGCAATCGCTCGGCGTGCATAATGTTCGCACGAAAATTTTAGGTTCGAATAACGCGCACAACGTCATTCGTGCTACTTTCAACGGTTTGGAAAGAATGAAAGACCCGATGGAAGTTGCACGTCTGCGCGGCAAACAAGTAGAAGAACTATTATAAATTATGAACTATGAATGATAAATGATGAATTTTTCTGATTGAATTCATCATTCATAGTTCATCATTAAAGTTATGGCTAAAGAAACTAAAAATACAAACGATAGCGGAACAATCAAGATTCAGTATTACAGAAGCTCAATCGGTTATTCCAAAAAGCAAAAAACGATTGTGAGAAGTTTAGGTATTACTAAACTTAATCAAACGGTTACTCGTCCTGACAGCGCGGCTACACGCGGCATCGTGGCGAAAATACCGCATCTTTTAAGAATTGTAGATTAGGAGTCGGTAATTAGAAATTGGTAAGATAAAATCAATTACTGACTACCAATATCTAATTATAAAAAAGAAAATGGCACTATCATTAAATAATTTAAAACCCGCACCGGGTTCGACGCACAAGAAAAAGCGCGTCGGGCGCGGTCCCGGTTCAGGTTTGGGCAAAACTGCCGGGCGCGGACATAAAGGACAAAAATCACGTTCGGGCTATTCGAGCAAAATCGGTTTTGAAGGCGGACAGATGCCCTTGCAACGCCGTTTGCCGAAGCGCGGTTTTACGAATATTTTCAAAAAACAATGGCTCGAAATCTCGCTGGCGAAATTGGAAGAAAATTTTAACGCAGGCGATGAAATTACGCCGGAAATTTTGCACAATCGAGGACTGATTAAAAAAGCAAAGCACGATCTCGTAATTTTAGGCAATGGCGAAATTTCTAAATCCTTGAAAATTTCGGCGCACCGTTTCACCAAAACCGCCAAAGATAAAATCGAAAAGGCGGGCGGAAGCGCAACGCAAATTACGAAAAAAGTTAAAGAGGCAGTTTAGTTATTCGTCCGTTGTTATTTGCTCGGTATTCGTTGCTTTCGCTTCAGATAACTGACCACTGATAACTGACCACTGACAAATATATGGAAAAGTTTTTTGCCGCCGTTCAGAATATGTTCAAAGTTCCCGAATTGAGGAAGCGTATCTTCTTCACTTTGGGGCTTTTGGCGATTTATCGTCTTGGAGCGCACGTTCAATCTCCGGGCATTAATAAAGCACGGCTCGAACAAGTTTGGGGCGAAGTTGCCGGAACTTTGCTCGGCGTGCTTGACCTTTTTTCCGGTGGGAATTTCCGCACGATTTCGGTTTTCGCGCTTGGGGTAACGCCCTATATTACGGCTTCGATTATTTTGCAATTGATGACAGTGCTTTATCCACCGCTCAAAAAAGTGCAGGAAGAAGGCGAAGTCGGACGGCAGAAAATCAATCAATGGACACGCTATCTGACAGTTGTATTATGTTCCGTGCAGACATTTTTTGTTTCTACATGGCTTAGCAAAAACGGCATTATCGAAAATACTTGGTGGGCGACGGCAATGATTGTCGTAACGCTGACGACCGGCACGGTTTTCGTAATGTGGCTTGGCGAACAAATTACTGAACGCGGTATTGGAAACGGTATTTCGCTTCTGATTTTCGCGGGGATCGTTATCGGTTTGCCGAACGGAATTATACAAGTAGCGGACAAAATCGGCACGGGCGATCCGATGGCGGCTCTTGGCGTAATCTTTATGGTTGCGGTTTTGGTTGCGTTGATTGCGTTAGTAGTTTACGTCGAATCGGCGCGACGCAACATTGCAATTTCTTACGCCAGCCGAAAAGTCGGAGCGCAAACATTTCGTGGGCAGGAAACGAGTTTGCCGCTTAAAATTAATATGGGCGGCGTGATTCCGGTAATTTTCGCTTCATCGGTTTTGGCTATGCCGCAGACGCTTTTTTCGGCATTTCCTCCGATACAACCCGGACAAGAAGGCTACGATCCGAATTCAACTTGGACAAAGATTTACACCTTTTTTCAACAGTTTCACGGCGGTGATACGTATTATGAAATTGTCTTTTTGTCGTTGATTGTTTTGTTCACATTCTTTTACATCACTATTGTTTTCAATACGGACGAAGTGGCAGACAATCTCCGCAAACACGGTGGTTTCGTGCCGGGCGTTCGTCCGGGCGCACCGACAGCGGACTATTTGAACACAATTTTGACTAGGTTGACGACAGTTGGCGCATTGTATCTGGCATTTGTTGCCTTTGTTCCGCAGTT
>CALMEH010000313.1 GCA_937863115.1 uncultured Acidobacteriota bacterium | reverse complement strand
CGAAAGATGAATTTGTTCCTCTGCTTGTTTTGGAAGATGAGTGGCGAAATTTGATTCGCGCCAATGCGCCCGACACAAACGAATTTGAAGCCGTCTGCGCCCGATGCGTCAGGCTTTTTGAACGTGCGAAAGATAAAATTTTGACTGACGCTGCTTTGCAAAAAGACGGTTCGCGTGTGCTTTCAACGCCTTTGCGTCTCGATGCCGACGAACGTTTTACGGGCAAAGGCGTTACGATTGCTTTTTTGGATTCGGGCTTTTATCCGCACGTTGATTTGACCACGCCGCAAAATCGGATTGTCGCTTACCGAAATTTGATGATGAAAGACGGCGATTTGGCGACGCTTTTTCAGCCCGATGTTGCAAGCTGGCACGGAATGATGACTTCGGTTGTCGCCGCCGGAAACGGAAGTTTGTCAAACGGTTTTTATCGCGGAATTGCGCCCGATGCAGATGTCGTTTTGGTAAAATTAGCCAGAACCGGACGCATCACGGAAGAGAATATTCAAGAAGGTTTGGAATGGATTTTGGCAAACCGCACGAAATACAACATCAAAATCATTAACATTTCCGCCGGCGGCGATGGCGAACAATCTTACTTGCACGATCCTTTATCGAAAGCCGTGGAAGAATGCGTTGCCAAAGGTTTGACGGTTGTTTGCGCCGTCGGAAACGCCGGACATTACCCGAATCATCCGGTTTATCCGCCCGCTTCTGCGCCTTCCTGCATTGCAGTCGGCGGACTTGACGATAACAATTCGCTCAATCGCGCCAAACGCGGAATGTATCGTTCGAGTTACGGTCCGACGATTGACGGATTGCAAAAACCCGAACTCATTGCGCCTTCGATTTGGGTGCCTGCGCCGATTTTGCCGAATACGCCAACTTCGCAACAAGCCGGACTTCTCGAAAAATTAGACAAAGCGCGTGATGAAGAATTGCACGACATAATCGAAGAAAATCAAGGGGTTGACGCTGAACTCGATTCGGCGATTGACCGCGAAGTTCATTCGATTCGGCAAATTATCGCGCTCAAAATCCGCCGCGAAAGCGTGATTACGAAACATTATAAATACGTTGATGGAACATCTTTTGCCGCGCCGATAGTTTCATCAATCATCGCGCAAATGCTCGAAGCAAATCCGCGTCTTTCGCCGCAACAAATCAAAAGAATCTTGATTTCAACAGCCGAACGCCTGCCGCATTACGAAGTTGACCGCCAAGGCTGGGGCGTGGTTGACCCGCGCAGAGCAGTTGAAAAAGCATTGACGATGGGAAAATAAAATGAGAAGCGACGGTGAGAAAAAATCTCATCGTCGCTTCGTTTCTGCTTCTGATTTAACTAGACGGTGTTGAACTTGTCGTCGGAGTTTTCGTAGGTGTCGGCGCAGGCGTGTTCGGTGTCGCTGTTTTTACCGGAGTCGCGACGGTATTCGTGTTTGCCGTGTTCGCGGGCGACGCGGACGGCGAAACGGACGGCGATGGCGATGGCGTTGGAGTCGGCGTTCGTGTCGGAGTCGGCGTTTTGACGTTCGTGTTTGAATTGGTATTCAGATTGAAATTAAAATTCGTATTGAAATTTGAATTTACATTGCTGTTATAATCGAAGTTTGACGTGGGCATATTCAACCCGAAATTGGTGTTGATATTCTGCGAATTCGGCAGATTTGTGTTGACATTGACGTTTGAATTTGCCGCATCTTCGCCATCTTTGAAAAAATAAAACAATCCGGCAAGAGACGCGAGTCCGACCAAAGTTAAAACAACCGTTGTCAAAACAACCATACCTGTTGATCTCGGCGGTTGCAAAGGTTGCTGATAAGCGGCAGTGTGTGTGCGAACTTGTTGTTGGCGTTCTTGTTCAACGGTCGGAATAACGATTTTCGCGGGTTCTGACGCTTTTTCGTCAGGCGTTTTCAGCGCATCAAGTTCCGATTTTGTCGGCTTACGACGAATTACGGTATCTTCGCCTAAATCCGATTCGCTCGGCATTTCCTTAAAATTCGGTTGGTTCTTATCAATTAAAGGCGCACCGTCTTTGATGCAAAAGCGCAAGATTTCTTCATCGTATTCGGTTTGACAAACGGGGCAAAATTTCATATCTTCGGCAGTTTTGGGATTTCGTTTTATTTAGAAACTATAACTAATTTGGATTTTAACATTAAACCGCCTGTTTCGGCGAATTTAATAAGAATTTTAACGCAAAGGCGCAAAGATTCTTATCATTATTCTTTGTTTGCGCCACTAAAGTTTTATGACACCGCAATTATCTTTAAAAAATAAATTTATCGCCGATAGGATTGATAAAGTTCCGGTTTCGGGCTTACATCGTTTTTTCGGAATCGCAGCTTCGATGCCGGAAGTTATTTCTTTGGGCGTTGGCGAGCCGGATTTTCCGACACCTGCGCCGATTGCCAAATTTGCGTTTGAATCAATCTATGAAAAAGCCATCGGCTACACGGCGAATTCGGGTTTAATCGAACTTCGCGAAGCACTTTCCGCACATCTCGAACGACTTTATAAAGTTTCATACAATCCGAAAGACGAAATTTTAATCACGGTCGGCGTAAGCGAGGCGTTAAAATGCGTCTTTTCCGCGCTCTGCAACGATGGTGATGAAATCATCGTGCCGAACCCATGTTTTGTTGCCTACGAACCTGAAATTATTTTCGCGGGCGGCGTTCCCGTGGCGGTCGAATGTTACGCCGAAAACAATTTCGAGCCGCTTGCCGCCGACATTCACGCCGCAATTACCGATAAAACGAAAGCAATCTTTATCGGCTTTCCAAACAACCCGACGGGCGCGGTTTTGACAAAAGAAAATGCACAGGAAATTGCAAAAATTGCCGAAGAAAATGATTTGCTCGTAATTTCCGATGAGATTTATGATCGGCTTGTTTATGGCACGAAACATATTTGTTTTTCGGCATTGCAAGGCGCGAAAGACAGAACAATTTTGCTCGGCGGATTTTCTAAAGATTATGCAATGACAGGTTGGCGTGTCGGTTACATCTGTTGCAACGCAGAATTGCTTACGGCATTTTCAAAAATTCATCAATACGCGGTAATGTCTGCGCCGACAATTTCGCAATTCGCTGCGCTTGCCGCATTGAATATTGCTGAGGAATTTGTTCTCGAAATGCACGCCGAATATAATCGCCGCCGCAAATTTGTCGTTTCAACACTGAATGAAATCGGCTTGGATTGCTTTGAACCGAAAGGCGCATTTTACGCTTTTCCGTCTGTCGAAAAAACAGGTTTGAGCGGCGACGAATTTGCCGAACGTCTTTTAATGGAAGAAAAAGTTGCCGTAATTTCCGGCGCAAGTTTCGGCATCGGCGGCACAAATCACGTCCGCATCGCGTATTGCAAATCGTTCGAGCAAATCGAAATCGCGCTCGAAAGAATCGGCAAATTTGTGAAGAAAATTTAACGCAAAGGCGCAAAGGCGCAAAGATTTTATAATTTCTTCCTTTGCGACTTTGCATTAAAATTTGCGCCTTTGCGTTAAAAAATGAAAAAAATAATCATCATCGGCGCAGGAATCGGCGGACTTTCGGCGGCTATTCGTTTAGCAAAATCGGGGTTTTCGGTAACGATTTTGGAGAAAAACGAACTTGTCGGCGGAAAGGTAAATTTTGTCGAAGCGAATGGTTATAAATTCGACACGGGCGCATCGTTATTGACAATGAAGCACGTTTTGGAAGATGTCTTTGAGTTTGCAGGAAGGAAACTCAAAGATTATCTTGAGATTCAACCGCTCGAACCAATTTGCCGATATTTTTGGTCTGATGAAACAAAGTTCGACGCTTCGACCCACATTGCAAAAACCGAAAATGAAATCGCCAATTTAGAACCGCAAGACGTTAAAAATTTCCAAACATATCTCGCCGATTCAAAGCAAAAATACGAGATCGCCGAAAGAACATTTTTAGCAAAAAGTTTGAACGATTTACCGAGTTTGATTCGTCCGAAATATCTTGGAGATTTGTTCAAAATTTCGACATTGAAAACTCTCGACAAACACAACGCAAAATATTTCAAATCTGAAAAATTGCAACAATTGTTTAATCGTTTTGCGACTTACAATGGTTCTTCGCCGTATGAAACTCCGGCGACTTTTGCGCTGATTCCGTTTGTCGAATTCGGTTTGGGCGCGTGGTATGTGCGCGGCGGAATGTATGAAATCCCAAAAG
>CALMEH010000312.1 GCA_937863115.1 uncultured Acidobacteriota bacterium | reverse complement strand
TTTGGCAATCGGCGGAATGACCGCATTGTTCCCAAGTCGCACAGATAAAGAACTTAATGGACGTGCGTTGAAAGTTTTGGAAGCCGACAAATTTAACGAAGCATCGGTCGGAATGGACGGCGCGTGGACAGGTCATCCAGATCAAAACGCAATTGCCGTCGCGCAATTTCCCGCGCCGAATCAATTAAATTTTCGCCAAGAAAATGCCGAAACGAAACCGAATTTGCGACCGATTCCCGAAAATATCGGCGCGAAAACAGTTGCCGGAACTCGTGCGGCGGCGCGGACGGCGATTCGTTATCGAAACGGCGTTTTGAACGGCAAAGGCGCATCGCTTCTTGATGGTTATATGGAAGACCTTGCGACGGACAGAATTTATCGTTTGATGATTTCCCAGCGTTTGAAACATTCGGAAATGGTGGAAATTGTTGATGAAAAAGGCGTGAAAGTTTTGCATACGCCTGAATTTATCACGCAAATTTTTGATGAAGAACTCGAAAAACTTTTGAATGAATCTTTGCCCGAAATGCACGAAACATTAAAAGAAGCGCGGCGTTTGAGCGAGGAAATGATAATTTTGGGGCAATTTGACCCGATTTAAGAAAATTAGCCGCTAAGCGAACAGAGATTTTTATGAATTGCCGTCTGCTTTAGCTGACGGAGCAAAATTTACTAAACACAAGGCTTTAGCCAAATTATAAGAGAAAGAAATAAAATTCCGAACAGCTTTAGCTAAAGCAAATATGATGATTGATATTTTATTTATTTTCGGCTAAAGCCTTTGAGTTTATCAATTAAAAATTCCGTCGGCTAAAGCAGACGGCAATTCATAAAAATAATTTCGTTTCCTCTGCGGCTGAAAAAGGAGAAAAAACTATGACAAAAAACGAACAAATACAACAAATAGAAAAAGATTGGGCGGAAAATCCGCGTTGGGAAGGCATCGAGCGACCGTATTCGGCGGAAGACGTTGTGCGTTTGCGCGGTTCGGTGAAAATCGAATATACGATTGCGAAAATCGGTGCGGAAAGGCTTTGGAATTTGGTGCAAACCGAAGATTATGTCAACGCGCTCGGCGCACTTTCGGGCGGACAGGCGATTCAGCAGGTTCAAGCCGGATTAAAAGCGATTTATTGCAGTGGTTGGCAAGTTGCGGCAGACGCGAATGTCGCGGGACAGATGTATCCTGACCAGAGCCTCTATCCCGCGAACAGCGTGCCTGAACTTGTCAAAAAAATTAACAATTCACTCCAGCGCACAGACCAAATATACACGACCGAAGGCAAAAATGGAATTCATTGGTTTGCGCCGATTCTTGCCGATGCCGAAGCCGGATTCGGCGGAAACTTGAACGCTTTTGAATTGATGAAGCAAATGATTGACGCAGGCGCAAGCGGCGTGCATTTTGAAGACCAGCTTTCGAGCGCGAAAAAATGCGGACACTTGGGCGGAAAAGTTTTAGTTCCGACACAGGAAGCGATTCAAAAATTGATTGCGGCGCGTCTGGCGGCTGATGTTTGCGGCGTTCCGACGCTGATTTTTGCGCGGACAGACGCGGACGCGGCGAATCTTTTGACTTCGGATGTTGATGACCGCGACAAACCTTTTTGCACGGGCGAGCGCACAATCGAAGGCTTTCACGTTGTCAAAAACGGCATCGAACAAGCGATTTCACGCGGACTTTCTTACGCGCCTTACGCCGATTTGGTTTGGTGCGAAACTTCGCATCCCGATTTGGACGAAGCGCGTCAATTTGCCGAAGCGATTCGGGCGAAATATCCGAATAAATTACTGGCTTATAATTGTTCACCTTCATTTAATTGGAAGAAAAAACTCGATGATGAAACGATTGCAAAATTTCAAAGCGAACTCGGAAAAATGGGTTACAAATTTCAATTTATTACTTTGGCTGGTTTCCATACGCTTAATTTTGCGATGTTTGAACTTGCACGAAACTATAAAGACCGCCAAATGTCGGCTTACGCAGAACTTCAAGACCGCGAATTTGCTTCGGAAATTGACGGTTATCGTGCAACGAAACATCAATCTTTCGTCGGCACGGGCTATTTCGACGCGGTTACGCAAGTGATTTCAAGCGGAAATTCTTCGGTAACTGCACTCAAAGGTTCGACGGAAGAAGAGCAATTTGAAAAAGTGATTTTAGAAGAAGCGGTTGCAGCTTAATAGATTGGAGCGCAAGCGTCTCGCTTGCAATGCGTCGCGTTTTTTTGTGGCGCAAAAGCCTTTGCATAGATTCAACTTGAGTTTATGCAGAGGCTTTTTTCGCGCTCTCGCGCTCATTGCAAGCGAGGACGCTTGCGCTCCAGTCGTTTTTTATTCACGGGTTTTGTGTTAAAAATAAAATAGAACATTTTCCGCAAATCAATATTATCCGATGAAAAAATTAACTCTGCTTTTTATTTTAACGCTCGTTTTTTGCACGATTGTTTCGGCGCAAAACAACGAATTGAATATTATTCCGCAACCGAAATCCGTAAAATTTCAGAAAGGCGAATTTAAGCTGAATTTCAAAACAAAGATTGTCGCAACAGACGAAATCGGTCGTAAATCGGCGGGAATTTTAAACGATATTTTGCTCAAAAATTATGGTTTCAAACTCGAATATACTGACAAACCGCAAAAGAAAAATGCTCTTACTTTTTTGCCTCAGAACGCATCAGACGGAAAATTGGCAAATGAAGCCTACGGTTTATATATCAAATCAAACGGAATCCAAATTGTCGGAAGCGAAACAGGTCATTTCTATGCTTTGCAAACTTTAATGCAGATTTTGCCTGCTGATTTTAAAGGTGAAACGAAACTTCCAACCGCTGATATTTCCGACGAACCGCGTTTTAAATATCGCGGAATGCACTTGGACGTTTCGCGTCATTTTATGCCGCTTGCGTTTGTCAAAAAGTATATCGATTTGATGTCGCAATATAAATTCAATCAATTTCACTGGCATTTGACGGACGATCAAGGTTGGCGAATTGAAATCAAAAAATATCCGCGTTTGACGGAAATCGGCTCGAAACGCAAAGAATCTCTGCTTGGCAGATATTCGACGACTTTTAAAGGCGATGGCGTTCCGGTCGAAGGTTTTTACACGCAGGAAGAAATTAAAGATGTCGTGGCATATGCAAAAGCGCGACATATAAATGTTATTCCCGAAATCGAAATGCCCGGACACGCTTCTGCCGCGCTTGCGGCTTATCCCGATTTGGGCAATGGATGTAAGGAAAATTACGAATATAAAGTTCAGCAAACTTGGGGAATTTTCAAAGAAGTATTCTGTCCGACTGATGCGACTTTTCAATTTTTAGAAGATGTTTTGAGCGAAACAATCGCGCTTTTTCCAGATTCGCCGTATATTCACATCGGCGGCGACGAAGTTTTGAAGGATTTTTGGAAAGAATCGGCGTTCGTGCAGGATTTGATGAAGCGCGAAAATTTGAAAGACGAACACGAAGTTCAGAGTTATTTTATTCGGCGCATCGAACGATTTGTTAATTCAAAAGGCAAAAAAATCATCGGTTGGGACGAGATTTTAGAAGGCGGAGTTGCGCCGAATGCAACGATTATGTCTTGGCGCGGCGAAAAAGGCGGAATCGAAGCGGCGAAATCGAAACACGATGTCATAATGACTCCGACCGATTTTATGTATTTCGATTATTCGCAAGGAAATCCGAACACCGAACCGCTCAACATCGGCGGTTTCGTGCCGCTCGAAAAAGTTTATTCTTACAATCCGATTCCAAAGGAATTGACGGCGGAAGAAGGAAAATATATCTTGGGCGCACAGGCAAATATTTGGACGGAATATCTGAAAAAGCCCGAAAATGTTGAATATATGGCGTTTCCGCGAATGCTTGCGTTGTCGGAAGTAAATTGGTCGCCGTTCGAATTGAAAAATTTTGATGATTTTAAACGCAGACTTTCCGCGCAATTTCCGCGACTCGACAAACAAAACGTAAATTATCGAATTCCCGAACCAAAAAATCTGGAAAACCGAATGTTTTACGGATTTGAAAACGAAGATTTTATTTTTAAACTGGCACTTCCCACATTAACCCCAAACAGCAAGATTTTTTACACGCTCGACGGAACTGAACCGACTGAAAACTCAAATATTCAAGAAACAAATATGATTAGCACGAACTTAAGATCGAATGAAAAGAAAGATCTGAAAATAATCGTAGTTAATGAAAAAGGCAGAAAGAGTTCAGTTTACAGCGCAACTTTTTGGCGGCGCGAACCTCTGAAAGCTATTGAAAATTTTCAAAGCACGACGAACGGCGTAAAATTCGCTTTTTACAAAGGAGAATTCAAATCTGTCAAAGATTTTGAAAATCTCGCGCCAACTAAAACGGGCGATATGAGAAATTTAGGCTTGCGTGATTTGGGCGAAAAAGAAAATTTCGGCGTTGTTTTTGAAGGCTTTTTGAACATTCCGAAAGATGAAATTTACGAATTTTGGCTTGAATCAAAAGACGGCGCAGTTTTGCAAATTGATGATGAAACCGTTGTTGATTTGGACGGCATTCACGCCAAGAAAAATGCTTCGGGCGATGTTCCTTTGCGAGCAGGTTTTCATCGTTTCCGTCTCAAATTTTTCCAAACAACGGGAGAAACTTCACTTAATATGAGATTCGGCATTAAAAATCAGCCGCTTCGCAGTTTTGGCAATTTGCTGTTTTACTAAAATTAAGAAACACTTTCAGAATATGTGATAAGTGAGAGGTGAAAAGTGATAAGTTAAAGCGCACAGCAACTATCACTTTTCACTTTTCACCTATTCCTAAGTAAAAAAAATCTAAAAAATATGAGCGATAAAATATCGAGACGAGATTTATTCAAAACAGGCGCGGTGGCGACGATTGCCGCGACTTTAACAAATTCGGCAGAGGCGAAACCGAAAACGCAAACGATGATCGGCGTTCCGTTTGAACGAAAAGACAAAGTTCGCATCGGAATTGTCGGTGTCGGCGAGCGCGGAAAGTCAATGATTCACGATTTTTTGGGCATTGAACATCTTGAAATCGTTGCGCTTTGCGATAACGTCAAAGCGAATGCCGAAGAAGGCAAGGCGATGATCGAAAAAGCCGGAAAACCTGCGCCTGCGCTTTATACCGAAGGTGATTATGCGTTTGAAAAACTTTGTCAGCGCGATGATATTGATTTTGTTTATTTTTGTTCTTAGCGGGCAGTACGACGCGATCACTTATCTTGAGTCACGTAATTTTACTGAGCCGATGTTTGTTTTTGTCATCACGGTGATTGCCGGAACACGCCCTATTCTGGATTT
>CALMEH010000311.1 GCA_937863115.1 uncultured Acidobacteriota bacterium | reverse complement strand
CCGGCTTCGCTTTGCGGCATTGTCGGGTTGAAACCGACATACGGCAGAATCTCGCGGTTCGGACTCGTCGCGTTTGCTTCGTCGCTCGATAATATCGGCATTTTCGGTCAAACTTCGAAAGACGCGGCGGACGTTTTGAGCGTGATCGCCGGACGCGATAAAAACGATTCTACTTCGGCAGATGTTGCCGTGCCGAATTATGCGGAAAGTTTAAATAACGACATAAAAGGCAGAAAAATCGGCATTCCGCGTGCGCTTTTCGGCGAAGGTTTGGACGATGAAGTTCGTGATAAAGTAGAAAGTTCGATTGAAAATTATCGAAGTTTGGGCGCGGAAATCGTTGATGTCGAATTGCCGCACGCAAAATACGGCATCGCGGTTTATTACATTATTGCAACTGCCGAAGCGTCTTCGAATCTGGCGCGTTTCGACGGTGTTCGTTACGGTTTTCGCGCCGAAGGTTCGCATTCGCTGCGTGAAACATATTTCAAAACCCGCGAAGAAGGTTTCGGCGCGGAAGTAAAACGTCGAATTATGCTCGGAACTTATGTTTTATCAAGCGGTTATTACGACGCATATTATTCAAAAGCACAAAAAGTTCGGGCGTTGGTGAAAAAAGATTATCAAATCGCTTTTGAAAAATGCGATGCGATCTTAACGCCGACTGCGCCTTCGGTTGCGTTCAAGATCGGCGAAAAATCGGACGATCCATTGGCAATGTATCTGAGCGATATTTACACGGTTTCGGCAAATTTGGCGGGCGTTCCGGCGATTTCCGTGCCGTGCGGATTATCAAGCGAAGGTTTGCCGATTGGCACACAGCTCGTCGGAAATTTTTGGTCGGAAGATATTTTGCTGAATCTCGGAAATGTCTATGAAAAAGAATTTCCACTCGGCGCGAAACCGAGAATCTTTGCAGGTGCTTAATTTAATTTCCTTATTCATCTTTCGAGGGAACTTTTTAGCAAAATTTGAATCTAATAAAATATGGATACGCTACTAAATCAAGGAAACAGGGAAAAGGGAAATTATAAAGTTTTATTTGGCGCGGTTGGCGCGGCGATTTTGATTGTCGCGGGATTTGTCGGATTTTATGCTACGCGACCGGCGCACGAAGACAAAAAACAACAAATTCTCGAAGGCGCATTTTTAGATGGAACGCCCGAATTTGCGGCGTTGAGCAAAAAAATTGCGATTCAAAACGATGCTGAAAACACTTACCAATCATTTACCGGGCTCGGCACGATAACGATGTTCACGCGCAGTAAAATTCGGAATATGAGCGATAAAAATATTGTCGCATTGAAAATAAAAGTGGGCGTTCTCGACCAATTTGACAAAGTTATTCGTGAAAAAGAACAGCTGGTTATTCCGGGCGATAAAATTCAATCAATTCCGCCTAATTCGGATGTAAGCGTTAATGTTCCGATCGAAGGTTTTTCAAAAAATGATGACCGCGCTCGTGTTCAATGGAAAGTTACGGCAGTTAAAGTTGAGAATTGAGATGTGAGAAATGAGATATAAGTTCTCAGTTCTTATTTCTCATTTTTCACTTCTACAAATAAATCCTCCAAAGATTGGCGGACGGGTTGGACGGAAACGAGTTTGCCGCCATTTTCGCGGGTTATTTTTAGAATTTCATCAATATCGGTTTCATTAGAAACGTGAATGTTTGCTCCGTTTGGTTTTGAAAAAATTTCTGCATCGTTGATTCTGTTTTTCAAAATATCGGCGGAAACGCCTTTAACGTTGATTTCAAAAACCTGTATTTCGCCGGTTTTCGTTAGAAGTTCGTCAAGATTTCCGGTGTGCGCGAGCTTTCCTTTTTGCAAAATCGCTACGTTATCACAAAGTGCTTCGATGTCCGATAAAATATGCGTTGACATAAAAACGGTTGTGCCTTGTTCGCGCAAATCTGCGATTAATTCGCGTATTTCGCGCCGTCCGATCGGGTCAAGACCTGACATCGGTTCATCTAAGAAGACGAGTTCCGGCTCGTTTATCAAACATTGCGCGATGCCGACACGTTGTAGCATTCCTTTGGAAAATTTGCGAAGTTGTTTGTTCCAATCCTTTTCGTCTAAACCGACTTTGGTTAAAAGTTCTTCGGTTTTGCGCTTGCGTTTTGCCGCGTCCAGACCGAAAAGCTCGCCGAAATAATTCATCAACTCCGACGCTTTCAAATAATCGTAAAAATACGGATTTTCGGGGCAATAACCGATGCGCGAGTGCATTTTCGTATTGGAAATGTCTTCGCCCAAAATTTTTGCGTTTCCCGCCGACGGAAAAATCAGAGACATTAATATTTTAATTGTCGTCGTTTTTCCCGCGCCGTTTCCACCCAAAAATCCGAAGATTTGTCCGCCTTCGACATTCAACGTCAAATCTTCGAGCGCACGAATTTTCTTTTTTTTCCAAAAGCCTTTTTCGTAATCTTTCGTCAGGTTTTCTATTTCTAAACCGTAGTCAATAATTGGTTAAATGAAATGGAATCAGTTAAAATGAACGCTAATCTTCATTAATTATCGGCTTTTTAAGCCATAAATTAAAAATTAAAAAACTCAAAATAATTATCCACGCGACCCCCGAAGTGTAAAATGCGGTAATAACAAAGTGAGGTTCTTGAAAATAAATTTTAACTTCGCTTTTTTCTGTCGGAACGGGAAGCGAAATTAATCCGTTCTCATTGGGAGAAACTTCAACGTCTTGACCGTTTACCGTTGCTTTCCAATGGGGATAATAAAAGGTTTCAACGTAAAATGTTCCAGCTTCGCCTTCATTAATTTGGAAAACGCGCTCAGTTGGTTGCCATTTTTCAGTTTCGACGGTGCGGTTTGCTATCAACACTTTTGCGCCGAGTCCGGCAGAATCAATTAATTCTCTTTTTACTTGCGAGGGTTTTGACCAAACCGTCCACCAACTTGGGTGGCTTCTGACCGATTTCCAGCGTTCAACTATCGGAGCAAAATAGTCTTTCGGGTAAGTTATAATCGGAGTCATAATGTCCGTTGCAATAAAAGAAATGCTTACAATCCAAAATCCGATAAATAAAAAAGATAAGTAACGTCGCGGAGTTTTGAAATATTTGATTAAGGGAGTAAATGCGGCGGCGGCAAAAATTGCGGTGCCGATTTCAACTATTGTCATCCAACGCCAAGGAAATTGTGTTTTTTGAAGAATCGGAACATATTTCCAAACAAACATACTCAAAGGTATTGACATAAAAAAGGCAAAAGCCGTGAAAATCAATACATTAAGAAGTTGAAAATTCTTGGTTTCTTTGGTTTTGATGTAGTAAATTATTGCGCCGGAAACGAGAATTGCGGTCGAAACCAAAAGTGTTAAATCACCAAAATCAATGCTTGGATCAAATGGAACTCCGGTGAATGGAAAATATTTCGCAAACTGAAAATGGTTTGTATAAGAGAAATATCCCGTGTAATACTCTTCGGAGTTATGATTTACATATTTCATCTCCGTAACCATTCTGAGCCAATAAAAACTGCTTAATAAAATTCCAACAAAAACTCCGATGGCAAGCCGAAAAATCGCCGGAATAAATTTAACGCCTTTGAGCGAAAATAGCGCGAAAATAAACAAAGAAATCGAGCAAAACAAAGTCAACGGAATGTGCGACAAAATCAACATTGCAAATGAAATTCCCAAACCGCAAATATTAGTTAGATTTCCTTTTCTACAAACCTTGTAAGTAAACAGAAAGCAAAACGGAGCAATTGCTCCGGCGGTAAACTCAGCATACATTGTTGCACCATAGACTTGATTGACGTGATACGGAAGCAAAATGTAGGTAATTGCACCAAAAACCGAAGCCGATTCGTCAAAAAATTCACGCGCCCAAAAGTAAATTCCAGTGCCGCCTAGGAAAAAAAGTGCAATAATGCTTAAGCAAACTCCGTCAAACCAATTTCCCGTAAGTGTTTTGAACAAAACAAAAGTGTAATGTGCGAGCGGCGGATAAATCCGATTACCGACGCTTCCTTTTCCGAGATTCGGATCAGCCGCCCAACTCGGATAATACGAGCCTTCGGAAATCGAATCATCAAAAGTTTTGGCAAATTGAATATGTTGCATCATATCCGCACCGCCGGGAATTCCGATAAAAAAGATTGGAAGCGTAACAAAAATTGAAATTGCTAAAATCAAGCCCAAATCAAATGTTAGCCGTTTTCTTTTATCGAGTTTTGAAATTGTTTGAAACATAACGTTATTTTTCCCTATTTCATCGGAATTTTGGATGTTTTTGAATCTAAAACAACGTCGCAAATTGCTTTGTCCAAAAGATACGGGGCACCTGTCGGGTCAACGAGGTTTTTTGATTGGTCAATACGAAAATCTTTGCCGTTCGGCAATTTAACGGTTTGCAAAAGCGGTAAAATTTCGGTTAATGAATTAGCGCAACGTGAATTTTTCTCTTTGAATTTTTGCAAAGAATTGCGGATTGCGTCGCGTTCTTCAAGTGAATCGAGTTGCATTAAACGAATTTCGGCAACTTCGCGGGCTTGTTTATCGTCGGAATTTTCCGCAATTTCCAGATACATTGCGCGGGCAGTTTCACGGCTTCCACCGTCGCCCTTCATTTTTGCCGCCATCATTTTCATAAACGGCGGTGCATCGGCTATTTCTGCGCCTTTAGAATAAATTTCAGCAGATTTTGCAAAATCATTTTGTCGCCAATAAATATAGCCCAGTTGATGATAAAGCCGCCATGGGGGGGGTTTGGGGGCGTTTTTTTTTTAAATAATTTTATTTGTTTAATAACCGCAAACCCCCGAAAAAACACCCAACCTTTATTAAAAAACCGCCATAAAACGCGGGTCTAAATCAGTCGCGTTATCCAAATATGGATAAAGCAGACGAGGATTTAAGGTTGAAAGGTCTTCAAGATTGAGATTTTCTTTTGATTCAGAAACCTTTCCGCCGAGATATTGCAAAGATTGCATCCAATACCAATCCGCTAACAAACCTTCCGCGCCAAATGCAAAACCTTTCATTTTTGCGCCTTGCAATGTCAAATCGCTATCAGCATAACCTTCCGGCAATGGCGGGTTTTTTTGTGCGGCAGGCATGATCAACACATAAAACGCCCCAGAACCGCAGATAATTGCCGAGGGGAGA
>CALMEH010000310.1 GCA_937863115.1 uncultured Acidobacteriota bacterium | reverse complement strand
CAGTTTTTTTCAACCGCCACTTCGCCAAACTCCGAACCATCGGTTGCGATTAAGATTTTCATAGTTTTTTTTCACTCCTTTATTAACTTTTATAAGTGCGAGTAAATCTCGCTCTGACACTTATTTACAGGGCAATATCCGTTCCGAAACCACAAAGTGATTTTCTTCCCGAATTTGCTCAGATTTTCTAATTGAAATCAGTTACGAGATGAACATAACCGCGAAGAAATTCTCTTTACTGCGAAAATTTTCACACTTTTTTTCGCCCGTCAAAACTTCTTTTCGCGGCTTATTAATCTAATTTTCAGGAGTTTAGTTGTTTGACCGGAACAGCCCGATGGAGGCAAGAAATATTTATTTCGTAATTTCCTGATTGAGCCACGCCTTTTCCAATCAAGGCGAACAGTGGCGTTTGAAACGCTCAAAACATCCGCAGTTTCGTCAATCGAAAGCCCACAGAAATAGCGTAATTCGACAACCCGCGCTTGTCTTGCATCGAGTTTTGCAAGCCGATTCAAAGCATCATCCAAAGCGATTAAATCTACCGATTTCTCGCCCGATGCAATTTGTAAGGCTTCGTCCAATGGCAGATTTTCGGCAATTCCGCCGCGTTTTTCGCGCTTTCGTTCCCGCGCATAATCAACTAAAATCCGTCGCATTGCCGTAGAAGCAACTGCAAAAAAATGAGTGCGGTTTTGCCATTCCATTTGATTGAGTCCAACCAATTTCAAATATGCTTCGTGAATCAATGCGGTCGTTTGCAAAGTGTGTCCTTGTCTTTCTTTTTTGAGATAACGCGAGGCTTGGCGGCGCAGTTCGTCATAAACAAGCGGCATCAGCGCGTCCAAAGCCGCCTGATTTCCACCGCTCCAATCTTTTAATAATTGCGTAATTTGTTCCGAATTCGGCACGGAAAAATAATATCACAAAACTATTTTTAGCGTTTTCGGCAAAAAATCTCGCCTTAATTATTGAGGCATGAAAAATGCCCGAAAAAATTCAACAAAAAACAGGAGATGAAATAATGAAAAATATATTTTTAGGAATTACAATCGCAATTCTTTTACTCTGCGGAAACTCTTTCGCGCAGACCAAACAGACGGATGACGAAAAAGCGGTTATCGTGCTGATGACCAATCTCGGAAAGGCTTGGGACGAACGCGATGCAAACAAATTTGGCGAATTTATGACCGAAGATTGCACGCACATTGACCCGCACGGCTTGCACACAGGGCGCGTGGCAATTGTCAAACATATTCAATGGGTGATTGATAATATTTTGCCTAAAGACAGTTCAAAAATGGAGGTTTCGGATTTTTCGTTGCGGTTTGTAAATTCAGAAACGGCTTTATTTGGTTTTCTCGGCAAAGAAGGCGGTCAATTGATGCGACAGTCCTACGTTTTAATCAAAACGAAAAATGAATGGAAAATCGCCTCGTTTCAATTAACCAAAATTGAGCAAGAGAAAATCAATGCGAAATAGATTCTGAAAATGTTCGGAGTTCAAACTTTAATTTGCTAACGGTGTAGCAAACTTTAGTTTGGACTCTGAACGATTTTAGGTTTATGATGACAGGAAAATGTGATGAATAATTCAAACGAAACCGAAGCAACCAAACATTTTGCCGAAACTGAAAAAATGGCGGAGCGTTGGCAGAAAATTAAAAGTTTGTTTGAAAAAGCGTCCGTGCTTGACGGGAAAAAACGCGAAAGGTTTTTGCAAAAATCTTGCGGCGAAGATGTTAAGTTACGCAATGAAATCGAAAAACTTCTGGTTTCGTTTGAAAGTTCGGAATCGTTTTTGGAAAATCCCGCTGTTGCCGAAGCCGTTAGTATGTTTGAAGACAAAAAAACGCTGGTCGGAATAAATACAACGTGCAATGTCAATAATGGAAGTTTTGTGGGGGGAACGGTTTTAGCCAGCCGTTACCGCATCATCGGATTGCTCGGCAAAGGCGGAATGGGCGAGGTTTATAAAGCCGAAGACATTAAATTAGCGCAAGTCGTCGCGCTTAAATTTTTGCCCGATAAATTGCAAAAAGATTCGTCTGCGCTCTCACGCTTTCATTCCGAAGTTCGCACGGCACGGCAAGTTTCGCACCCGAATGTGTGCCGTGTTTTCGACATCGGTGAGATTGATAATCGTCATTTTCTCTCGATGGAATTTATTGATGGTGATGATTTATCTTCTTTGCTCAGAAGAATTGGAAGATTGCCGTCGGAAAGAGCGATTGAGATTGCGCGTCAACTTTGCATCGGACTTTCAGCGATTCACAATGCCGGAATTTTGCACCGCGATTTTAAACCTGCAAATGTGATTATTGACAGCAAAGGCAAAGCGCGAATCACAGATTTCGGGATTGCGGGATTGGAAGACGACATTGCGAAAGATGAATTGCGTGTCGGAACTCCCGCGTATATGTCGCCCGAACAGATTCGCGGAAAAGATGTTTCGGCTAAGAGTGATATTTATGCGCTTGGCTTAGTTTTGTATGAAATTTTCACGGGCAAACAGGCTTTTTCCGCCGATTCGATTCCCGAACTAATCCGCAAACAAACGTCCGAAACGCCGACCAATCCATCGGAATATGTCAAAGGAATTGACCCGTTAGTTGAAAGCGTCATCGCGCAATGTTTGGAGAAAAACCCGAAAGAGCGACCAATTTCTGCGCTTCACGTTGCAATGGCTTTACCGGGTGGAAATCCTTTGCAAGTCGCGCTCGAAGCGGGCGAAACTCCGAGTCCCGAAATGGTTGCCGCCTCACCGAAAAAAGGCGTATTGAAACCTGTCATCGCTTTATCTTGCTTAATTGGCGCAATTCTGATGATTGGGATTTGTCTGTTTGCTTCGATGAAAATTGCGCCGCAAAACCGGATTCCCTTTACAAAATCGTCCGAAGTTCTTTCCGAACGCGCCAACGAAATTATTACAAAATTCGGTTATACGGATGCACCTGCCGAAAGAAATAATCGGTTTTATTACGATGACACTTATAGTAATTATGCGTTGCAAAATCCTTCGCCCGAAAATTGGGAGAAAATCTCCAGCGGTCAGCCGTTGATGTTTGTTTTTTCCGAATGGCAAAGCCCGAAGCATTTTGATATGGTAATGGCTGGTAACGGCTTTTGGATGCTTTTGCCGCAGACGACCGGCGGGATGAAAAAAATCTCGCTCGACACACGCGGACGATTGGTTGAATTTAGTGCAGTGCCACCGCAATTTACTGACACTCAACTTGCCCAAACAAATGCGGATTTCGCGCCCGCATTTTCCGCCGCCGAACTCGATTTATCCAAATTCAAAGAGACTGCGCCAAATTGGACTCCGCCCGTTGCCTTCGATACACGCAAGGCTTGGGAAGGCGTTCTGCCCGACCACACGGAAATTCCTCTGCGTGTCGAAGCGGCGGCGTTTCAAGGCAAAATCGTCTATTTCCAACTTATCTATCCGTGGACAAAGCCTGATGTTACCGAATTTGATTCCTACACAAACCGCGATTGGGTTGCAATATTTATCTTAGCCGGAATATGTATCGGAATTCTTTTGACTGCGATTTTTCTGGCGCGAAAAAATTTCAAATCGGGAAGCGGCGACCGCAAAGGCGCATTCAAAACTGCGCTGGTTGTTTTGGGATTAATATTTAGCGGCTGGCTTTTGAGTATGAATCACGT
>CALMEH010000309.1 GCA_937863115.1 uncultured Acidobacteriota bacterium | reverse complement strand
ATTCCCGGCAAAATCGAAGCTCCGAGCGGCGGCGTAATGAGTTTTCCGTTGTTCACCAAAAACAGATTTTCGCCCGAACCTTCGGAAACCATTCCGCGATCATCGAGCGCAATTCCTTCACTGAAACCGCCTAAGATAGCTTCCATTTTGATAAGTTGCGAATTCATATAATTCGCGCCGGCTTTGGCAACTGCGGGCAGGGAATTTGATGTGATGCGCGTCCAACTCGAAACGCAAACGTCAACTCCTGTGTCAAGTGCTTCTTCGCCCAGATATTTTCCCCAATCCCAAGCGGCGATGTAGCAATCAACCGGATTCGGGAACGGATTTACGCCGAAAGCGGGTTTTTCTTCGTCCAATCCGCGCAAAATTACCGGGCGCAAATAACATTCGTCCATTCCTCCGCCGCGAACTAGTTCAACCGCCGCATTGCAAATCGTTTCGCGGTCAAATTTGATGCCCATTCGATAAACTTTCGCTGAATTTAAGAGACGCTGAATGTGTTCCGTCAGACGAAAAACGGCTGTTCCGTTTTCGGTTTTATAAGCACGAATACCTTCAAAAACGCTCGAACCGTAATGAATTGCATGCGTCATAACGTGAACGCGGGCGTTGTCCCAATCAATAAATTCACCGTTGCGCCAAACTTTTGGCGCAATCTTCATCGTGTTGACATCTTTTGTTGACATAATTTTATGAATAACTCCTGAATAATAATGGTATGAAATAAAGCGATTAAAAAAATCATTTGAAAGAAACGACGAAACAAGACTTGTTTTCCAAAAAATCTTTGCCTCGAAATCTGTCTTTCATATAAAGATAATACTACAAAAACGGCGAAGCTGAAAGTTTGTTCATTTTACCAACAAAAACGAGGTGAAAAAAAAACAGAACAATTCGCGTGAGCAAATTGTTCTGTTTTGATAAAAATTGTGCTTAGTTAAGCTATAAAATTCGCAATCGCGGAGCCGTATCGTCAAGACGGCTATTATAAGTTACGCCGTTGACAGTTGTTGAAATGACAATCGGTTGGTCGCCTGCGCCGTTTAATTCAACGGGAAGCGTGAAATCAACCGTAAATTCGCCGGGTGCAATCAACGTTGCATCTGAAACAATAACCTGACTTCCGGTAATGGTTCTGTCGCCGATTCGGATTGTGAAATCCGTGTTCAGCAAACTCTGAACGCCCGTCAAATGAACGCGCAAAACCGTTGCTACACGCCTGCCGCCGCGCCGTTTGATGGTTGTAACGGTGAACGGTTCGCTGTTTAGAAATGGCGCGTTTGTTGCGTTGAAAATTCGCGCACGTCCGCCGGCTCCGGGAGTCGGTAAATCTGTGAAAATATCGGGGCGCGAAGGCACGATGGTAATTTTGCCTTTGATAACCGTTCCGTTGTTATTGATAACAACATCATAAACCGAATTATTGGTTGTGCCGTCAATAGTTAAGCCTTGTGGGACAACGAAAACGATTTGACGTTGACCGACGCGCTTCAAACCGCAAGCCGCGCCGTTGATTGTCATTGAAACGCCGCTGAGTTCAATTGGCAGTGTGAAAGCGCGTTCGAGCGAACCGACGGCTTCGCGGGCAACAATCGGCTCGTTAATACCTGTCTGAAAATCAAGAATCACCAGCGAACCGGGCGAAGTTCCTTGCACGGCGGGCGGCGTAATCGGAGTCGGTGTAGCAATCGGAGTCGCGCTCGGACTCGGTGATGGAGTCGGAGTCGGTGTCGCAGTCGGGCTTGGAGTCGGCACGGGCGAAGCCGTAACCGGAATGCGGCTTGCGCCTGTCGCAAAACTAAATGTTGCCGGAGTTTGCGCGGTTACCACGGGAGTTAAAAGATAAAAAACTTCTGATAATAAATCGAAATTTCCCGTTCCCGGTTCGGTCAAAGCCAAATTAAAAGCCATTCGTCGGAACGAATTAGACGTTAATGGCTGAACGGACGGAAGCAAACTTATCGGGGAAGGGAATTTTGACAGTCGTGTAAAAGTTG
>CALMEH010000308.1 GCA_937863115.1 uncultured Acidobacteriota bacterium | reverse complement strand
GAAATTGTTCCGCCCGTGCCGATTGAGGCGACGAAATGCGTAATTTTGCCGTCCGTATCGCGCCAGATTTCCGGTCCGGTCGTGCGGTAATGCGCCGCCGGATTTGCCGGATGATTATATTGATCGGGATAAAAAGAATTCGGTTTTTCCGAGGCAATGCGTCGTGCGGTTTCAACGTAATGGTCGGGCGTGCCGGATTTTGCCGCCGCCGGACAAATCACCACGTCTGCGCCCAAAGATTTCAAATATCGAACCTTTTCAACCGATGCTTTTTCCGTCAAGACAAAAATACATTTATAACCTTTGACTGCCGCGCCGAGAGCCAAGCCGATTCCGGTATTTCCGCTCGTGGCTTCGATAATCGTGCCGCCTTTTTTCAAAAGTCCTTCCGATTCCGCCGCTTCAATCAGAGAAATTCCGATGCGGTCTTTGACCGAAAAGCCCGGGTTGAGGTTTTCCATCTTGGCGAACATCTGCGCCTTGATGCCGTATTTCTTAGCTAAATTGTTGATTTTCACCAACGGCGTGTTGCCGATAAGACTTAAAATGTTGTTGTAAAATTTCATTATTGCTCCAACTGAATTTGTGATGCGCTATAATTTTAGCGTGAGTTTGAAAAAATTGAAACTGAAAAGATAATAAAGAAATGGTTTTTGTTGCGGAAAGTGAGGAATTTCCCAAAGTCTGAGCGTTCCGTTGCGAAATCTGAGACATCAGTTTTTCTGTCTGCGCCCTCAGACAGAACATCGGAGACTTCAGTCAGCACGTCTGAGGCTTGAGTTCTTACGTTTTCGGTTGCCGATAGCGAGTCTGCGGGCGTAGTCGGAAAATCTACAGTTATTGATAAAGCGTTTGATGCGGCAGCAACACGAGTGTTAAGAAGTGAGCCTAACGCCCTAAGGCTTGACACACTCCTTAACACTCGTGTTTCTGCCTTTTATTGCCTCAAATCTGCTCTAAGGAACAAAAGCATTTGGAACAGGTTTGTCGGTTGACAAACCGAAACCTTGAATTAAAACTCCGGCAGTTGTTCGATTGACAAACCACGTTGCAGTTGGCGGATGGAAAACCGTTGCATCGAATCTACCGTCGCCGTCGTAATCGCCCGGCGCAGGCGTGGAACCGACCGCGCCGAATGGGAAGGAATAGAAAGAAAAGTTTTCTGAGCGCAGAACAAACCATTCGCCCGTCGTCGGTCGCCAAAATGCAATATCCGCCTTGCCGTCGCCGGTGTAATCGCCCTGCACGGGTTTATCGGTGGCGACTCCAAATGTAAAAGCGGGAACAACGCCGTCCGAGCTTCGCCGAATCCACCATTCTGCGCCGATTGCGCCAATCGGACGGAATATTGCAATGTCCGCCTTACCATCGCCGTCATAATCGCTGACAACAGGTTTATCGCCTGCCTTGCCGAAACCGATATAATCAGTTCCGCCGTCGGGTCTAAGGATATACCACGTCATAGCTGATTCACGAAACACTGCAGCATCAGTTTTACCGTCGCCATTGTAATCCGCTGGAACAGGAACGTCAGTCGAATTTCCATACGGAAACGCGAAGAATGTAAAATCTTCGCTTCGCAAAACAAACCAGTTTATTACGGTTGAAGGTTGCCAATAAGCAATATCGGTTTTGCCATCGCCGGTGTAATCGCCCGGCACGAGTTTGTCGGTTGATGTTCCGAAGGTGAAAGTGGGAACAACATTGTCCGAACTTCGCTGATACCACCACTCGCCCGGTGCGGGACGGAAGATTGAAATGTCGGTTTTGCCATCGCCGTCAAAATCGAAAGGTGCGCTGAAAAGTGCGGTGCTTGTGCCGCTTCTCAAACGCGCAACGCCGATTCGTGCTGTGCCTTGGGCGTTGCCGTAAGTTCTGAAACCGCCGCCGACAATTACTTTGCCGCTTGATTGAAGCGCGACAACTTCCGCACTTTCGGTTAAACCCGCATTAAAATTCGCATCAATTAATCCGGTTGAACCGATGCGGACAATACTTTTTCGCGTAACACCTTGATAAGTGCCGAAAGAACCAACGATAACCATACTTCCGCTTGAAGTTAAAGCCAAACTAGCGGGCGTAACATTGCCGAATCCTACGCCGACGGTGAAAGTTCCATCGAGTGCGCCAGTTGTCAAAAGTCTGGCAATTCCTGCTCTTGCCGTTCCGTTAAAGGTGGTGAACCAACCCGTTGCCAAGATTTTGCCGTCGGCTGGTTGGATGTCAATATCATAAACCGTTCCGGCGAAACCCGTTCCGGCGGTGGCGGTAAATGCCGCATCAGTCGAGCCATCGGCGGGATTCAAGCGGACGATATTGTTGATTCCGGTTGCGCCGTTAAATTGATTGAAAGAACCGCCAACCAGAATTTTGCCGTCTGTTTGTAAGGTGAGGGCTTCAACCGCGCAAGTGCAACTTCCGGTTCCGGTTGACGTAAAAGCCGCGTCAAGCGTGCCGGTTGTAGTCAAACGGGCGATACGGGTAAAATTTACTACTCCGTTGACACTGTTGAAAAGTCCGCCGATGATGATTTTGCCATCCGGCTGAACAACGATTGCATTAACACCGAGCGTGGTTGCCGTGAATGTCGGGTCAATCGAACCATCGTAATTGAGTCGTGCAATGCCGGAATGTGCCGCCACACCGCCGTAGCTTATAAAAGTGCCGCCGATAAGAATTTTGCCGTCGGTTTGAATAGCAATCGCGGTAACTTCCGAATCGGCAAGCACGACCTCCGCGCCCGGATTAAACGTCAGGTCGGTTGTGCCATCAGGGTTCAAGCGTGTAAGTCTTGGACGAAGTGTATCATTTGCGCCGTAAAAATCGCCGCCGATAATAATTTTGTTGTCGGGCTGAACGGCGATTGCTTTAACCGTTCCGGTAGTGCCGACAACGGGCGTGAAGTTTGTTTCCAAATCGCCGTTTGTTTCGAGCCGCACTAAACTAAGCCGCGCCTTGTTATTGATTGATGTAAAACCGCCGCCGAGTAAAATT
>CALMEH010000307.1 GCA_937863115.1 uncultured Acidobacteriota bacterium | reverse complement strand
GACCACCGAGATCTACACTCTTTCCCTACACGACGCTCTTCCGATCTCTGAAAGTTAATCCGAAATACAAGGAATATCTTGAAACAAAAGCAAAAGAGATGAAAGTTCGTTCGGATTATGCGGCAGAACTTAAAAAAATTCCGCAAGCCCTGATTGATACGAAAACGAAACAAGAATATCAAAAAGAACGTGATAAAATAAATGAAAACGTCAAGAAAATGACAACTGAAGCAACGGAACTTGGTGATAAAGCCGACAAAATTCAAAAAGATAATCCGGATATTATCAAACCAAGTTGATTAGTTACAATAGCGGTGAACTGCGGGAAAATTTCACGCAATTCACCGCATTTCACAAAAAAAAGGAGTTGAAAAATGAAAAAAACAATTACAATTTTTATAATATTTATTGCAATATTTATGGTAGCTTGTTGGAATCCCAGCGTTTCTGAGGTTTCGATAACCCCACCTTGGGACAAAATGAATTTGCCCGTTAAAGACAATGCACGAGTCTGGGCGAGCGACGATAAAAAGCTGAAAGTCGTGCATAAAGCCGCGATTCATATTGTTGCGGAATCTTATCTCACCGCGATTGAAAATGACGGTTGGAAAAAAACGAAACAGGACATAAAAGAACGCTATGTTTATGAATTTGAAAAAAGCGGACAGAAAATTTCGCTTGAAGTTTATGAATTTGAAAACACGGGTGTAATAATCGAGAAAAAATAGCAATGAGTAAGATGTTTTGGCAGGCAAATCCGTCGGAAAAAAGTGTATTTCGTTTATTTTCGGGCGAAACTAAATTTGCGGAATTTGCTTTTATTAACAAAGAAAACGGCATCGGAAAAATTTCCGATGCCGTGATGAAAAAAGAACAAATTTGGGTGTTCAAAACCGAAGAATCAAAGAATTTTGACATTTTCAAAATCTACGATGCCCAATCCAAAGCACAGTTTGCGAACATCAAACTAGATCCTTCGCGCAACGGAGAAGTTACTTTGCCAAATGAAGAAAAATTCGGTTGGGCGCAAACGTCTTGGACAAGTTTTGACCGTGCTTGGACGAATGCTGAGGGCGAAAATTTTGTGGTTTATGAGTTAAATAATACGCAAATTGCTGAAAATTTTGTCGGCTTGAAATTTGCCGAAAATGCAAAAGTGAACGGGCAAATATTCTTATTGATAATGCTTGGCTGGGCTTTGATTGTTAAAGAAAAATGCAGAAACGGTGTGAGTATTTTTGCGGAAGGAAATCCGCAAGAGTTTTTGGATGAAGGTAATATTAAAGAAATTTTCGGCATTGATTTGAAGGCGGCAGATTTTGATAAACAATTTATTGCCCCGATTATAACTGTCGGAGTAACGGAAACAGCGAGTTCCGGCGAAAGTTTGATAGATGCGGAAGATGTCGTTGATGTCGGAATTGATGCGGTTTTTAGCTTGTTTGATTGGTAAATGATAACATTAGTTGGCAGAGTCTGTAAGTTTTTATCACTTATAATCATCCAAAAGTAGTTCGGATTTGTTAATTATGTGTTTGAAAACTTATTTAAAAAATCTGCGGCTCGAATGTAAAATCAAGCAACTTTCGGCTGCTGAACGAAATGAAATTTTAGAAAAATCGCCGATAATTGCTGTGGCATTTCAAGGCGAAGGTTTTCACGTTTTTCGGAAGGACGATCCCGATTATTACACGGGTTATGTTACTTCAATCGGCGAAATGTCGAACGAAGATGCCGAAGATTGGATAATCAAACAATACTTTTTAGATTTGGAATGATTGTAGTTGCGAAGATTTATCAACTCAAGAAATGAAGAAATTATTTTTACCTTTGATTAGTTTATTGGCAGTAATTTTGGGCTGTTCCGAAGTGCAAAAAGCCCCGGAATGGCAAAAAGCCGTTGCGTTGACGGAAAGAATTGACCACCCGAAAGCAATGACGACTGACGGCGAGTTTATCTATTTTGTAACCGGCGGCACGATTGCAAGCCTGAACGAAGGCACGAGTGGCGTTTGGAAAATGCCACTTGCGGGCGGTGCGCCGATTCAGCTTTTCAAGGGAATTAAAAAAAACGAAAATTCCGTAGTTTTGCCGGACACATATTTTCTTGCAACCGATGAAAAATACGTTTATTGGTCGTCAGGAACAATTTGGCGGACACCGAAAACCGGCGGCGAAAGTGAGCCGGTAACGATTGCAAGTCCGACTGATTATGCATTAGATGATGAAAAAATCTTCTGGCAAAATTATACCGGCGAAGGCAGTCCGCCGACTCCGATTTATTCGGTCGAGAAAAAAGGTGGCACGCCAAAAGCAATGACTGAGCCGTTGATTACAACGGGAATTGTTGTTGATAAAGAGTTTATGTATTGGGCGCAGTCCGACGGAATATACAAAATGGCGAAATCAGGCGGTGAAAAAGCAATGGTTTATTCTTCCCGGGAAAAGCAAAATATTTCGGGACTAATTGCCGATAAAGATAATTTCTACTTTACGCAAGGAGACGGCAAAAACGCGCTTTTTAAATTAACTAAAAGTGGCGGTGATGTTGTAAAAATTGCACCCAGGATTAATCACCCGCACCAAGTTTAAGGCCACCAAACCCACAATTAATTT
>CALMEH010000306.1 GCA_937863115.1 uncultured Acidobacteriota bacterium | reverse complement strand
TTTTAATAAACTTAAACAAAAGGGCCATTTGAACCGGTACTTTGAACTAAAGGGAGTTGGCAAAAACCAACAATATGACCGCCGTTATCTCGCATCGTTCGGGCGAAACGGAAGATTCGTTTATTGCAGATTTGGCAGTTGCGACAAACGCCGGACAAATCAAGACCGGAAGTTTATCGCGCTCTGACCGCATTGCGAAATACAATCAACTGCTCAGAATCGAAGAAGATTTAGACGCTTCGGCGCGATATTTGGGGCGCAAAGCGTTTTATCAAATCAAAGGTTAGAAAGATTAACCACAAAATAACACGAAACGGCACGAAAACTTTTATGATTTATTTTCGTGTCTTTTTGTGTTATTTCGTGGTTGAAAGAGTATGAAAAAAGTTGTCATCATCGGTTCGGGCGGCGCGGGGAAGTCAACTTTTGCAAGGCGTTTGGGCGTAAAGACGGGAATTGAAGTCATTCATCTCGACAAACTCTACTGGAAACCGAGTTGGACGAAAACGCCGAAAGATGAATGGGCGAAAATCGTTGAAAATCTGCTTCGGAAAGACGAATGGATAATGGACGGAAATTTCGGCGGCACGATGGAAATGCGTCTGGCGGCATGTGATACGGCGATTTTTCTCGATTTGCCGCGTTATGTTTGCTTTTATCGCACTTTAAAGCGTTGGAAAATGTATTGGAAAACGAATCGTCCCGATATGACGGAAGGTTGTAACGAAAAGATTGATTTAGAGTTTTTGCAGTGGATTTGGAGTTTTCCGAAAACCAAAAAACCGAAAATCGAAGAAACCTTAAAGCGTTTTGAAGGCGAAAAAACGATAATTCGTCTGCGAAAAAGCCGCGAAGTTGAAAATTTTCTTTCAAACCTTCAATGATAAAGATAAAAAATCTATCAGTTATCATCTCTCATCTATCAGCTATGTAGAAGGGGAAAATTTTACACCTTCGATATAACTGATAGATGAGAGATGATAACTGATAGTTTAAGAAAATCTATTTTGACGTGTTTGCCGATTGTTTGACGTTTTTGATGTCGGGGCTTTCGTTGGAAATTTTCCACGCGCCGCCTTCTTTGACGAAGGCAAACGGTGTCCAATTCGGATATGCGCCGCCTTTGACTTCAGCAACGCCTTTGTCGCCTTCGATTTGTTCGTTGCGGACTTCCATCGGTTTGTCGGGAATCGTGTCGGTTTCGGCTAAGTATGCGGCAATCGAAGTTTTATTTTCTTCCTTCATACCGACTTCGGTCATTTTGATAAATTCCGCCGCCATAATTTTTTTCACGCCCGCGTCATCTTTTTTCTTCAAAGCGTCATAATAAGCCTGAACAATCGGCGCAAACGTCGGCGCATTGTTGGTCGTTGCGGCGACTGGTTTCGGTGTCGGCGGTGTAATTGCTGTTCCGTTCACATTGTCGTTCACGTTGTTGTTTGTCGGCACAGGCTGATTATTGCCGCCATTTACCGGCTTAACAATTGTGGTTCCGTTATTCGCCGCCGGTTGTTCGGGATTGGAACACGCGAACATAAAAACTGCTGAAATCGAAATTATGATAAAAAATGCAAATCTAAGTTTCATTAAATTCTCCTAAAAAGTTATAAAATAGACTCAAAAGATAGAATTATAAATCATTAAACGAAAATGAACAAAACATATCAGACGGAACTCAGACGGATTTTTTTGATTCGAGACTTGCCTGAACCTTTAACCCGTTCGAGCAGTCATCTGCAAATTTTTGATAATTACATCGAAAACACGCGGCTTCGCATTCGTTCGATGCGCTCGCCGGAAACGAAGGAATGGCATTTCGTGCTTCAGCAAAGATTTTCGCTCGGCGAAGATTTTGCGCGTTGGAAGATTGCCGAAATTTATCTGAACGAAGCCGAACACGCGCTTTTTGAACAATTTGAAGGCAGAAAAATTCACGAAAACGAACGCGCCGAAACCAACGAAATCCGCAAAAATCGCTATTTTTACGATTTGGACAACAGACAGATTGAAATTGATTTGTTTCTCGGCGGACTTTGGGGCTTAAATCTGGTGCGAACCGTTTTTGAAGACGAAAAAGATTTTGAAAATTTCGAGATTCCGCCGTTCGTCATCGCCGAAGTTACCGACAACCCGTTTTTTTTCGGCGAAAATCTCGTCGGCAAACATTTCAAAGACATCCAAGCCGAATTTGCGCGAAATAGGTAACAGGTAATGAGTAATTGGTAATTGGCTTAAACTACCAATTACCAATTACCAATTACCAATTACTTTATTCTCGGCGTATTTATCGGAACGTATCTATTCATCGAAGCGTTGACTTGAAGATACATTTGCGTTTCACGCGGAATTAAAGTGCGCCAATTCGTGCCGCCGCGTTTGATATAGCCGGGAAGTTTTGCGGGATTTGAATTGTATCCGGCGCACAACAATTCGGCAGGTGTGGCAATACCGTTTAGAATCGCATCGTTAATCGTCGGGCTTACAATCAGGTCGTCCCACGTCATTTGCATATAAAGCAGCATCGCTTGCGCGGCGTTCGGGTGATTTTGCATTCCCGTAACAAAATCAGGCATTAACGGAATTTGCGGAAAACGATTGCGAACAATTCTGTAAGTC
>CALMEH010000305.1 GCA_937863115.1 uncultured Acidobacteriota bacterium | reverse complement strand
TTTTAGTTCTGATGACTTCCGCCGCAGTTGCCGTAACAATTTCAGCGTGGCGCAAATCCGAGAAAAAATGGATTGGCTTTCTCGTTATTACCCTCGTTTTTATTTATACGACCATCGTCAATATGATTGAACAACCAAGCGGAATAAAAATCGCTTCGTTGTTTATTTTAGGTATTGTCTTGGCATCATTTGTTTCACGCGCTTTGCGTTCGACCGAGATACGGATTGATGAAATCGAATTGGACGATAAAGCAAAAGAATTTATTGACCAAATGGCTGAGGGCGAAATCAGAATCGTTACAAATCGGCGCGAAAAAGGCGATATGGCGGAATATCGTTTTAATGAACACGAAAAACGCACCGATAATCATATACCATCGTCCGACCCTGTTGTTTTCTACGAAATTGATTTGAGTGATGCCTCGGAATTCAAAGGCAAACTGAAAATTCGCGGCGTGGAAATCGCCGGATATAAAGTTATGCGAACCGAAGCCCCTTCAGTTCCAAACGCGATTGCCGCATTTTTGCTGTATATGCGCGATTCAACAGGCAAAATTCCGCACGTTTATTTTGGCTGGAGCGAAGGTAATCCGTTGATGTATTTGTTGCGGTTTGTATTATTCGGCGAAGGCGATACTGCGCCCGTAACCAGAGAAATTTTACGCAAAGCCGAAGAAGACCCTGAACGTCGTCCCAGCGTCCACGTTGGGGGTTAAAAAGTAAAAAGTAATAGGTAAAAAGTAAAAAAAGAAGGTCCTGATGTGATTCAATTTAGGATAAATCGTATATCTTGAATTTTTACTTGTTACTTTTTAATTGCGAAGCATTCTTTTCAAGAAAACAAGAGCGACAAAGAACCGGGCGACCTTGTGATGGATAGAATGGAACAGTTGTGTAGGAATTGCATTTGGCGCAATGGACGGCGATTTCGATTCTTTGTTTGAATCCGGCTTCACGGGCGGCAAAAACTGCGGCGAGGCGTTCATTTTTGGCATTTTTGCAATCACGACAGCGTTTAGGTGGGTTTGTCAGCCCTTTGTCGCGGAAAAATATTTGTTCACCGACAGCCCAAATAAACTCCGAATTGCAATCAATACAGAGCATTTTTTTATCGAGAATTTCATCCTCTTGACATTGGCTAACGCCATTAATTTGATGATGGTCTAATTTATTATCCGACACCTTATTTATTCCTTGCGCCGTAAGTTTAACAAAAGATTATATAAAATTTTTTTTTAGCTTTTAGATATTCAATAGTATTTTGCTGAAAATTTAAAATTTATCCAAAACGAAAACGAGTTCGGCACGGGGCAAGAGCCGACCTTAGATTTTCGGCACAATGTCTTCGATTGCAAAAAGTGAAAACTTCGGAACTTTATCTGACATTATCGCTAAATTTTGGCGATGTCAAGTTTATGATTCGGTGCGGTTAAATTACAATCTAAGGTTATGAAAATTCTTGTTATCGGTTCAGGCGGGCGCGAACACGCGATTTGTCGTGTCTTTCAAAAAAGCGGGAAAGTTACGCAGATTTTTTGTGCGGACGGAAATGCCGGAATTGGTGAAATTGCCGAATTAGTGGCTATTTCACCGACGGAAATTGAAAAACTCGCCGATTTTGCTTCTGAAAATAAAATTGATTTAAGTTTTGTCGGCGGCGAAACTTCACTTGCTTTAGGAATTACCGATGAATTTGAAAAACGCAGTCTGAAAATCGTCGGGGTTAGCAGAAAAACTGCGCGTTTGGAAGCCTCTAAATCTTTCGCAAAAGATTTTATGGCACGACATTCGATACCGACCGCCAAATATCAAACTGCCAATTCAATTGCGGAAGCTAAAACGATTTTGGGAAACGATTTTTTTGGTGATGAAAACGCGCCGGTTGTCGTGAAGGCGGACGGACTCGCAGCTGGAAAAGGCGTTGTTGTAGCAAAAAATCGCCGCGAAGCTATTGAAGCGATTGACGAATTGGAATCAATTGTTGGTGCTGAAGCAACTGATAAAATCGTTTTGGAAGAATGTCTAACCGGCAGGGAAGTTTCTTTGCTTGCCTTTGCCGACGGTGAAAATTTCGCTTTGATGCCGCCCGTGCGTGATCATAAACGAATTTTCGATAACGACCAAGGCGCAAACACGGGCGGAATGGGAACGGTTTCTGTCGCAAGTCTTTTAACTGAGGAACAAATCGAAAAAATCGTCGCCGAAGTAATCAAACCAACGATTGAAGGATGTAAAGCCGAAGGATTTCCATTTCGCGGAATTTTGTTTCTAGGTTTGATGATGACCGAAACGGGCGCGAAAGTTTTAGAATATAACGTGCGCTTTGGCGATCCCGAAACGCAGTCAATTTTAATTCGTTTGGAAACGGATTTCGTTGAAATCTGCGAAGCAATATTAACAACAAGCCTAAATAAACTCTTGATTGAATGGCAAAAAGGAACCGCGGCTTGTGTAGTTTTGGCTTCAAAAAATTATCCGCAAAAAGCGCAAATCGGCGACGTTATTTCCGGTTTAGACAAAGCGCAAAACGTCGAAATCTTTCACGCCGGAACTTCCAAAAATGAAAGCGGAGAATTTATCACAAACGGTGGAAGAGTTTTGGGAATCACGGCAACAGGTGAACAACTCTCGGAAACCTTAAAAACCGTTTATGAAGCTGTCGGCAAAATCAGTTGGGACGGAATGCAATATCGTAAAGACATCGGAAAAGATTCAAAACAATCAGCTTCAATTGGTTGAATTGAATGAGTCTTAAAGGTAATTAAATCTTGTTATTGCAACATTTATCAACTAATCATCTATTCCGATTGATAAATTTTGCCACGCGCCGAGTGTTATCAAAAATTGTGCGATGGCGTAGGTCAGCATTATCATAATGTTGGCAAATTCAAACGGTTGATAGAAACGATTGATTGCCAAAACCGAATCGGAAACGACAAAAAGTATAGTGCCGGCAACGCAAATTTTGGCGAAGGAATGGGTTTGAAAATTAAAGGCGTGAAAACTCGTAAGCAACATTGCGGCAAGAGTTAGCGCGTAAAAAAAAACAGGGGTTTGCAATGAATTCAAATTCGGAGCAAGCAATGAAAACAGCGAAACGACATAAATCAGAACGGTAAGCGAAATCAAACGTTTCGGCGAAAACTTTACAGCATTTTCCTTTCTGATTTGATAAAAATAAACGATGTAACAAAGATGCGCGAGCAGAAAACTTGCCAAACCGAAGATGAAAAGATTTTTGTTTTGCTTCTCAAAAAGCAGAAAGACATCGCCGAACCAAGAAAAAATCAACGCTGAAATAATCCAATATTTCAGCGAACCCAATGAACGAGTATTTGCACAAAACCAAAAAATCAAAATCAGCATCAACGATGGTTTTGTAAAAAATTGCAGATGCTGAAGCTGAAAAAACAATACGAATAGCTCGGCAAAAAGTGCGATGGAAAAAATAATTGAAATTTTAGTTGCGGATTGTTTCATTTAAGTTAAAATCAAATTCTAACTGATTTCCAACTAAAAAACTGTGCAAAAAACAAGAAATTACAAATATTACGATTTGATGATGGCGGCTTTCGTTGCCGTTTTGCTCTGTTCAAACCTGATTGGCGTGCATAAAGTTTCGTTTGTTAATTTGCCGTTTTATGGCGAATATATTTTTGGCGCCGGTGTTTTGTTTTTTCCGATAAGCTATCTCTTCGGCGATATTTTGACGGAGGTTTATGGCTACGCACGTTCGCGCAAAGTAATTTGGGCTGGTTTCGGCGCATTGATTTTTGCTTCGGCAATGGCGTTTGTTGTAACCTCCTTACCATTACCTGAAAACGGTTCGCCCGAAACTTTGCGTGGAAATGTAGAAAAACAAAATGCTATCGCAATGATTTTTGGTCAAACTCCCCGAATCGTTTTAGCTTCACTTATAGCTTTTTGGGTTGGTGAATTCGTAAATTCATTTGTATTAGCGAAATTGAAAATATGGACGGAAGGAAAATTTCTTTGGGTGCGGACGATTAGCTCGACCGTTTTTGGCGAAATTGCCGATAGTTTATTGTTTTACCCGATAGCTTTTTATGGTGCGCCGGGTTGGACTAACGAATTACTTATTAGCGTAATGATTGGAAATTATTTCATTAAAGTTTTGTGGGAAATTGTCGCCACGCCTTTTACTTATCTGATCGTCGGCTTCTTGAAAAAAGCGGAAAATGAAGATTATTACGATAAAGACACCGATTTTAATCCGTTTAGTTTAGAAACGTAAAAAGTGAAAAATGAAAAATTTAGGAAGTTTTCTAACCTTTTCACTTTTCTTTGCGAACTTTGCGCCTTTGCGGGAAATATACGTATATTCCCGCAAAGGCGCAAAGTTCGCAAAGACCAAAGCATTAAGGAAAAAAAGCGGTCGGAACAGGTTTGTCAGTCGAGAGACCGAATTGAACTGCCGTAAATCCTTCGGTGCTTTTGAGAAGATACCAAGTCTGGTTTGACGGTCGGAAGACGGCAAAATCAAAAGTTCCGTCGCCGTCGTAATCTCCCGGCACAGGTATATCGCCGGTTGCTCCAAACGGCGCGGCGTAATAACTCGGTGATTCACTTCTCAGGACAAACCATTCGCCGGTTGAAGGTCGCCAAAAAGACACATCGGCTTTGCCGTCGCCGGTATAATCTCCTCGAACAGGTATATCAGTCGGAGTTCCTAAAACATAAGCAATCGTTGAATTTACCGAACTGCGATACCACCACCATTCAACACCGAGTCCGCCAAAGAAACGAATGATTGCAATGTCAGCTTTTCCGTCTCCGTCATAATCAGCCACGGCAGGAAAATCAGTGGTTGAGCCAAATTGTTGAATTCGTGTTCCGCCTGACGAAAGCAAAATAAACCAGAGTGCGGATGATTGACGAAAGACTGCGGCATCGGCTTTTCCATCACCGTCAAAATCGCCAACTTGCGGAATATCTCCCTCGGCTCCGAAGGTGAAGGAATAAAAACTGGAATCTTCGCTTCGCAAGACAAACCATTCTCTCGTTGAAGGTGTGAAGACGGCAATGTCGGTTTTGCCATCGCCAGTGTAATCTGCCGGAACTAGTTTGTCAGTAGGATTTCCAAATTGAAAAGCACGATTTTGATTGTCGGAACTTCTTATATACCACCATTCGCCGCCCGTTGGACGAAAGATGGATATATCGGTTTTGCTGTCGCCGTCAAAGTCGAAGGTTTTTTGGGGACTTGGAAAATCACCTCCCATATATCTGAACAAAATGGCATCAAAATCAGAAAGCGTGCCGAGATTCTTTTTTCCGGCTACGACAATTTTTCCGTCTGCTTGCAAAGCGACATCAAAACTGAAATCTGAAAGCGGCGCAGGAGCAACTTGAGTGAAAACTCTTCCGCCGTTACCGAAAGTTAAGTCCAATGTGCCATTCGGGTTAAGTCTAGCCACAAGAATATCCAAGCCGTTGTTCGGAACTTCGGTGTGTCCGACAACAATAATCTTGCCGTTCGACTGGATTTCCAAGGCTTGTGCCGAATTTGAAGTTTCAGAAATAATTAATGTTTTGCCGTTTGTTCCAAAATTTATATCAGTCGAACCGTCTCGGTAATAACGTGCGACGGTGAAGGCAAAAGTAAAAGTTCCGGTATTGCCAATCGAAGTGGTCGTTACAATATTCCCGTCCGATTGAATTGCCAAATCGCCGAATGTAAAAAATAATCCGTTCAAATTGTCCAACGCAATTCCGTTTGTTCCAAACTCAGGGTCTAAAGTTCCGTCAGCCAAATATCTGACAAGAGCCTGATAATATGTTGATGTATTTTCATCATCCGAATTGGCTAGGACAACTATTTTTCCGTCTGTCTGTAATTTTAAAGCGTATCCTTGTTCAGCAACTGTTATAGAAGTAATTACTATTCCGCTATCGTTAAAGGTCAAATCCAAATTTCCGTTCGGCAGAAATCTGACCAAACCAATATCACTTCCGGTTGTGCCCATATCGTTGACCGAGCCGCATATCAGAATTTTCCCATCCGGTTGCACGGCAATATCCCGCGACATATCATTTCCGGCAGAGATATTTGTAATTACGAACCCTTGTCCGCCAAGTGTTGTGTCCGGCGAACCGTCCGTATTAAGTCTGATGAGCAAGTAAGCGTTATCATTTCCGGTCATCGCATAGATGCCGGAAACGACAATTTTTCCATCAGGTTGTAAAGCGATGGCGGTGCTGGAGGCGAAAACCGTGATATTCGTTGCAACGTAAATGCCTGCGTTAGCAAAACTCGTGTCGAATGAGCCGTTAGCGTTATATCTGATAACGATTATCTTTCCGTTTCCGTTTTTTCCGGTTACGACTATTTTTCCGTCGGGCTGAACGACAACTCCTTGAAATGTATCTTCAAAATCGTTTAAGCGATATGTTACGATACCGCCAACACCGAAGGTTGAATCGAGATCGCCGGGCAAAGCTCGAACCGAAGGTATGATTGCGATAAGGCAAATTAATAATAAAAACAATTTTGCAAACATATATGAAAAAAAAGACTAAATTTTGAAATGAAATCTCCGGTTAAAAAAAAACGAGCGTCTAAATTGCAGACGCTCTTCAAGTATTCCGACTGTCCTTTTAATTAGTTTCTGCCCTGTGTCGGAATGTCATTGGTCAAGCCAAAAATGAATTGATTGAAACTGCTGTCGCCGCTATTGATGATATACCAATTTTGATTAGTCGTTCGCCAAACACCGATGTCAATTTTGCGGTCGCCGTCGTAGTCACAGGGAATCGGAATATCGCCCGTCAACCCGAACCTGTAAATCGAAAAACCATTATCACTACTTCTTCGGATATACCAAACGCCGGTTGAAGGTCGCCAAACGGCAACATCAACCTTGTTGTCGCCATCATAATCTTCCTGCACTGGTATATCGCCGCTCGCCCCGAAATGCAGAATCGAATGTTTACTGTCGGAACTTTGCGAGATATACCAATTACCGTTGCTCGGGCGGAAAACGGCGATGTCGTCAATGCCGTCGCCATCGAAATCGCCCGCCACCGGTTTATCACCTTCAATGCCCCATTTTTGCAATGTCGGTTCAGTATTTGAGCTATTGAGGATATAC
>CALMEH010000304.1 GCA_937863115.1 uncultured Acidobacteriota bacterium | reverse complement strand
TTGTTCCGGCGATGACTATTGTTGTAAGTAAAATTAATATCCCGACACGAGATAATTTCATTTTTCGACTCCATTATTTTGCCGAAGCCGCGCCATAAAAAATAATTCTAATTTTTCACAGCGCGAATTCTGCATTCTATTCACTTGAAAGTTCGTCAATTTGCAAACCGACAGGCTCTGCTCCGGCTTGTTTGACGGCATCCACAACCTTCACTACGCTTCCGTAATTGATATTTTTCGGAGCTTTGATAAAGACGGTTTTTTCAACCTCATTCGTTCCTTCACGAAATACGCCGTTATTTTCCCTATCTTTAAAGATTTGCGCCAATCTCGTCGTTAGTGCAGACGCATCATCAACGTTTCCGGCATCATCTTTATTCAAAATCACCTTTTTATCCGTATTGTTGATAGTAACTACCAACGTTAAAGGATTTGGCGTAATGTCCCGATTTTGGTTATCTTTCGGTTCTGCCGGAACTTTTGCTTCAAACCGTGCCGGTTTTAGCGGCGCGATAATCATAAAAATAATCAAAAGCACAAGCAAAACGTCAATCAACGGTGTTACGTTAATGTTCGGCGTGGCTCCGCCCTTCGAACCTCCTGATGACATTCCCATATTATTATTTCCCCTTTATGATTTGCCTTGTTTTTTCTTATCGGCAACAAGACCGATTTTATCAACTTCTTGTTTACGAATTGTATCAATCGCCTTGACGACCGTTTCATATTTCACATCAACGTCGGCTTTGATATAAACAATCTTTTTATCCGGCGTGCGGTCTTTCATTTTGGATTTGACTTTGTCAGCTAAAGCTTCCAAAGGAAATTCTTGTTTGCCGATATAAAAAGTGCTGTTTTTCGTAATCGTGATAACCAATGACGTATCTTTTGCAATCTCTTCGTCTTGCGTCGGACTAATCATATTTTTAGGAAGATCAACCGAAACGCCCTGTTGCAAAAGCGGTGTTACAATCATAAAGATGATGAGCAACACCAACATCACGTCAACCATCGGAGTTACATTAATTTCCGAGTTAAACCCATCGTCTCCCCCGACACTCATTCCCATAGCAAATTTCTCCTTGATAGTCGTTCGTTGTTAATCGTTAGCTGCAAAAAAAAATAAACGATTTAGCAACTAACAACGGAACGGCTAACGACTAACCATTAAGACGTTTCGTGCGTTGTTTGATAAAATAGTCAACCAATTCTGAAGCCGAGTTTTCCATTTCGACACCGAAACTCGTAACTTTGTTTTGGAAATAGTTGAACAACCAAACCGCCGGAACAGCTACCAAAATACCGAAAGCCGTTGCAATCAAAGCCTCAGCAATCGCGCCGCCGACAACACCAATACCAGCCGAACCTTCGGTTGAAGCGATTTTTTCAAATGCTCCGATAATACCGATAACCGTGCCGAACAATCCAACGAACGGAGCGGTTGAACCGACTGTTGCAAGACCTGACAGACCGCGTTTTAATTCAGCTGTTTTAACAGCAATAGCACGTTCGAGCGAACGTTTCGAGGCTTCCATTTCGTCAGCCGATATTTCCGTATTGCCTTGATGCGCCGCAAATTCCTTCAAGCCCGATGAAACAACCATCGCAAGGTGCGAATCTTTATGACGGTCGCTGATGCTGATAGCTTCGTCAATGTTGCTGTTTTTCAAGGCTTGCGCTACTTTCGGGGCATATTGCCGCGATTGTTGCTTGGCTTTGTTATAAGTCAGCCAACGTTCGATTCCAACGGCTATCATATAGACCGATTGGATGATCAGAACAACGATAACGCCGACTCCTGCCCACGTCAATTCTTTCCAGATGGTATAGACGTTGAACATTGACGGCTTGTTAGCCGCGCCTTCGGCAAAGATTAAGAAAAAGCCTAAAAGGCTGGTTAATAAAGTCATGATTTTTCCTCCAAAGAAATCAAATTTGTTTTATGATTGCGAATAAAATGGTTTTGTTTAAATCGAGTCCCGCGTTATGGAAAACTTCGGCAGGACTCGAATCTTTTATGTTCTTTTTACGGAACAAAGTTATAAATAATCGTTCCCGTAACTTTTACGGGTTGTCCCGACAGCAATGTCGGGGCAAATTTCGATGAACGTGCCGCGCTTTCAGCCGCACCGCGAAGCAAAGTGTGTCCGGAAACAGCACTCGCCGAAATGACATTACCGTTTTCATCAATCGTAACCGCAACCGAAACTTGTCCGCTTGCCCGCACTGCACGTGCTTGCGACGGATATTGCGGTGTTACGAGACGAGTTGCTTTACCGTTGACTACGCCGCCCGAAACGGTTTTGGGAACGGGCCTCGGAGTTGGCTCCTCTTTTTTCGGGGTTGGAGTTGGTTTTTTAAATTCCGCCTCTTTTTCATCTTCCTTTTGCAAAATCGTGTTTTCGTTACTTGAAACGCCCTCTTTATCGAGCGAAATTGCTTCACCCTCTTTACGGTAAGATTTAGCATTGCTAACATTTTTACCAATAAGTGTTTCGTTTAAATTCTTCGTCAGCATCACATTATTTTTTTGAGTGCTGGTAGTATCGGGAACCTTGAAACTTTGTTGCGTGTCAAGCATCAATTTTTCACGAACGTCCACATTTTGCTGAACTTTCTCAACTTTTTGGATGACCTTTTCGGGTTCGGGTGGCGGCTCGTCATCGGCGACCGGAACCGGCGATTCAACTTCGTCTAATTTCAAATCGGCAAATGCCTGTTCGCTCCTGATAAAATGCTCGCGCAAATCCCATAAGAATTTACCGAACGCACTCGTCGCCGCGATAACTGTAATAATCAGAACCAATAACAGAAGCGTTCTCAGTCCCTTAAATGTATCTTTCGATTCAACTAATTGATCTAACATCTTTTTATCTCCTTTTTCCGGTGCCAATTCGGGTCAAGAATTACGATTTTTGTTGTTTTTTTGATGACACACAAGCCTTGCCGCGTTGTCATCAATATTTATAATCTAATGATGATACCAACTTAAAATTTGTAAATTCTGCGTTTTTATCACTTTGCCGAAATGCAGAAATATTTAACCTGTTCGGGTGGTTATTATTCAATAATCACACCGAACCCGAAACCGTAAATATCAGCAGACGGATAAAAATAATACAAAGTTATTTAATTGACCAGCAACGATTTGAAGTCTAAATTTTTACTTCACAAATGTCAAGAAAAAAGTCATACATTTATCACAAATTTCTATTTTTTTGTAGCAAAATTATTTATTTATTGAACTAAATAATACGGAACTTGTCAAAACTGTTTTACAAAAAATTTTCATTTCGGCATAAACACAAAGAAACGGAACGGCAAGCGAAAAAATTCGCTGCTATTCCGTTTCTTGATTTTATTGTCAAAAACTACCGCGTAACCGGACGACGTGTAACCGGACGGCGCGAAGCGGATGCGATTTTTTCGTCCTTCGGCGTTGAATCCGGCTGTTGCATTTTCGCTTCGCCGAGCTTGCCTTGCCACCAAATCGCAATCGGGCTGGCAATCGCAATCGTCGAATAAGTTCCGGTAATCGAACCGACAAGAAGTGCAAGCGAAAACGCACGCAAAACTTCTCCGCCGAACAGAACTAATGCCAAAACGGAAAGGAAAACCAATCCATTGGTAACGATTGTGCGCGACATCGTTTGATTGATTGAATCATTGGTGATGTCATACAGCGATTTACCGCGATTAAACGTCAGATTTTCGCGTATTCGGTCAAAGATAACAATTGAGTCATTCACCGAAAATCCAACTAGCGTCAAAAGTGCCGCCATCACCGTTAAACTGACTTCCCATTGAAAAACGGAAAAGAACGCCAGCGTTACCAAAACATCGTGGAAAACAGCGATAACCGCGCCTGCCGCATATGTCCAATCGTAGCGGAAAGCAATATACAGCAAAATGCCGATTAGACCGAGCATCGTTGCCGTAACCGCACGATTTCGAAGTTCCGCCCCCGCAACAGGTCCGACCGCATCCGTGCCGACGATTTTATATTGCGCGTCGGGCGAATCCTGCAAAGTCGCCGCACCTTCGGCTTCTTTGCCGAGCGTGTCCAAGGCTTTTTTAACTACGCAACGTCCGGCTTCATCAACGCCCGGACAATCATCGCGTCTGCCGATGGTCGGAACTTTGATTAAAAATTCGTCCAATTTATCGGTCGAATCCTGAATCGTCGCTTCGTTTATGCCAACACCGCTTAAAGCCGTGCGAATTTGGTCAGCCGAAGGCTTTTCCTTAAATTTCGCAACAATAACCGTTCCGCCCTTAAAATCAACGCCTAAATTGAACGAATCCGTTCCACCGGGCGTGATGTAATCCGAGCGCACTATTGCCGAAATCAATCCGGCTAACATTATGAAGATGGAGACTGCAATAAATGCGCGTCGTTTGCCCATCCAATCAATATTTATGTTCTTAAATAATTCAAACATTCTTTTTAAAAGTGGTGAGTGGTGAGTGGTGAGTGGTGAGTGATAAGCCAAAACTTACCACTTACCACTTACCACTTACCACTTACTTAAATACTCAATTTCTCCATCTTCGTTTTGCGGTTCAGAAGCCACATAAAAATCGTGCGTGAGACGAAAACCGCCGAAAAGAGGTTAATCAACAAGCCTAAAATGAGGGTTACGGCGAAACCTTTGATTGCGCCCGAACCGAACATCCATAAAATCGCCGATGAAAGAATCGTTGTAATATGCGTGTCAATAATCGTTATAAAAGCACGGTCGAATCCTAAATTGACCGCTTTTCTAACATCGAGTCCGAGTCGCAATTCTTCGCGGATGCGTTCGAAAATCAACACGTTCGAGTCAACCGCCATCCCAATTCCTAAAATCAAACCGGCAATTCCGGGGAGGGTCATTGTCGAACCCAAAACAACGACGGCGGCAATGGTCAGAAGCATATTCAAAAGCAAAGCAATTACTGCATTTACGCCCGAACCACGATAATAGATGAGCATAAACAAAATAACGAATATCAAACCACCAGCCGAAGCCTGCACTCCTGCGCGAATCGAATCTGCGCCGAGGCTCGGTCCGACTGTTCTTTCTTCCTGATATTCAATTGCTGCCGGAAGTGCGCCCGAACGCAATGTCAAAGCCAAATCTTCGGCAGTCGTTTTTACAAAGTTGCCGGAAATTTCGCCCGAATCGAAAATCTGCGATTTGATATAAGCGATTGATTTTACTTCATCGTTTAACACAACCGCCATATAATTATTGATATTTTTGCCTGTCCAATCGCCGAAAATCTGCGCTCCGGCAGGTTTGAATGAAAAGGAAATTTGATAATCACGGTCAGTTCCCGTCCGCGAAACAGCCGAAGCATCCCGCAATTGGTCGCCTTCAATAATCGCCGGAGTTTCAACAACAACATATTTCGTTACGGGCGCAGTTTGCTGTGGCGTATTAGTGTCTTCACGCTCATTAAACGGAAAAACTTTTTTATTTGGCGCACCGGCAGCGGCTTGTTGTGCGGCTTCCAGCGTTGGATACGTCTGCGCAGGCGAAGGATTCGGCGCACTTGAAACCTTCATCAAAGACAGGCGCGATTCCGCACCGATAAGTTTTTTGATACGTTCAGGATCGTCAACCCCTGGCATTTGAAGCAGAATCTGTCCCGAATTTGCCGCACCGACTTTTTGCAGAGTCGGTTCTTTGACACCAACATAATTGATGCGGCTTTCGATGATTTGCAGAGCTTGATCAACTGCTTGTCCTTTCAAGGCGTTCTGCGCCTGAACCGGCAAACTCCAAGTTACCGTATTGTTATTCACGCTTTGCGTCCAGCCGTTGCCTTCAAAATTGATTTTATTTTTTATCGCATCAATAACAGGCTGCAACTGCGCCGCGTCATTCACGGTCAGAGTGATTTCATATCTGCCGTTTTCCGCAACAAATACTGCACTTCCGGGGAAAGTCGTTTCGCCTCGATTATCTTTCGCATAGAGTGGCGCACCGTTTGCGTCTTTCGCGTCTTTCGCGGCATTGAGCGCGGCTTCCTTGTTGCCTTCGGTCAAGGTTTTCAGATAATCGTCCGTCTTGACGCGCATCAAAAGATGCGAACCGCCTTTTAAATCCAAACCCAGGTTGATGTTATTGGCAAGATTTCCCTTGATGCCTTCCCATGTAAAATCCTTCCCCGAAACCGAAGTCAAAGGGCGCGGACCGATAACCAAATAAATCCCGAACAGCGTTACCGCAATAATAATTACCGTTCTTATCCACAAACTACTTTTTTTCATACTTATTTTGCTAGTTGATTAGTCGTTGATTGTTAGTTGCTGTTTTGTTTTTTTCAATTAACAACTAACGACTTACAACTAACTATTCCACAGGCTTTTTGCCGATGACGGCTTGTTTACCGATTTCGAGCAGAGATTTTTCCGCGCTCATAATAATAAAACTTTGGTCTCTTACTTCTTTGATTTTGCCGACGATTCCACCGCTGGTGATAACTTCGTCGCCCGCCCTCAGTCCGGCAATCATATCTTTGATTTCTTGTTGTTGCTTTTTCTGCGGACGAATAACCAAAAAGTAAATCGCAATCATCACGGCAAACATCGGAAGTATCGAAAGAATTCCGCCACCGTCTTCAAAAATTAAAGCAAATATATTCATTGTAAATTTAGAGCAGACCGAAAAACGTCCATTATGACAAAACGGCGGGAAATTTTCAAAGCAAGGAAAGATGTTTAGCAAATTCTTTATATTTTTTACTCTGCAAACCTTTCTGCAAATCAGCTAAAACCTGCTGTAAATTTTCTTCGAGCATCGCTTTTATATTCAAACGCAAGCCTGGAAACACTTTGCTTTCAATAAAGAGTTTTTTGTTTGGTAAAAGTCTTTGATATTTGCCGTTTTCCAAACTAAACCAATCAATCTGATTATCCAGCACGCGCCAAACGATATATTCCTGAATTCCTTTTTGCTCGTAAATGTCCATTTTATCGTGCAAATCGTAAGAAGCCGTGCTTGAAGAAATTTCCACAACCAATTCGGGCGCACCTTCCAAATAATCATCATCATTTACCCAAGATTTGCCGCCGCATTCTTCTTCGATTCGCAAAATTACGTCCGGTTGCGGCTCGTAATTGTC
>CALMEH010000303.1 GCA_937863115.1 uncultured Acidobacteriota bacterium | reverse complement strand
AATCAGCCTTTGAAAATTGCGATGTTTTGCTTGATTGTTCGCCCGGCGGACAAGCTCCGAAAATGGCGCGGTTTGCAAAAGATTTCAAGATGCACTACGCGAATTTGACCGAATATGTTGCGGAAACCGATGAAATTATCGCGCTTGCAAAAGATGCAGACACGGGATTTATTTTGCAGACAGGTCTTGCGCCCGGATTTATCAATGTTTTGGCAATGTCGCTTTACAAACAATTTGTCGAAAAATACGAAAACGAAAACGTCGAACGAATTGGAATGAAAGTCGGCGCACTCACGGCACACGCACACGAGCCGCATTTTTACGGTTTTACTTGGTCGCCGATTGGAGTTGCGACGGAATATGTTAAAAATTCGCGCTTGATTCGTAAATCTGAAATTACGGAATGTCCGGCACTTTCCGAACGCGAAAAAATAATTATCGGTGCGCGAACTTACGAAGCCGATTTGACTTCGGGCGGCGCGGCGGATTTGCCTGACTTTTTTGCGGGAAAGGCTAAGGCATTAGATTATAAGACTTTGCGTTATGTCGGTCATTACGATTGGGTTCAATCTGTGGTGAAAAGTTTGCCCAACGACGAGAATTTACCGAACAAATTGCAAGACATTATGCTTCGAGAAATTCCTTCGGTTGAAGACGATTTAGTTTTGGTTCACGCTTCGGTTGACGGTTTTGATTTGCAAAATCGCCGCCGAATGATTGAAAAAGCATTTTTTGTTGAACCGTTGGAAATAAACGGAAAATCACTTCGGGCAATTCAAACAACAACTGCCGCGCCGCTTTGCGAATCGGCAATGATGCTTCTGCAAGGAAATCTCAAAGGCGTGATTTTGCAAAGTCAAATCGCGCCGGATGAGTTTATGAAAGGAAATTTCGTCAGCAGAATTTATAAAGACTAAATTTATTTTTTGCCCACGAAACACACCAAAGACACGAAAATAAGAACAACTTTTAAATTTTCGTGTCTTTCGTGTGTTTCGTGGGCAATAATTTTTTATGTTAAAATCTAGCCGATGAAAATCAATCTGAAAACGCCTTTAATCGAGCTTCACAAATTCGATTTTATGAAATTGACGAACGCAATGTCGCGCAAATTAGCGACGGCGGCGGCGGTTTATGCGTATAAAAACGACATTGGCGACGCGACGGTCGAAGACCTTTTGAATTATTTTCCGATGCGTTATGAAGATCGCTCGAATTTTATCCAGATTGATGAATTGATGATTGACACAGAAGCGTCGGTCGAATTGTTTGTTCGTGTTTCTGGCGGTTTCAAAGTCGGCAAAAACCGTTCCCCGAAAGCTCCGCCGCTTTATATTTTTGAAATTACGGCGGGCGATGCCGAAAGAACGCACAAACCTGTTGTCGTTTGGTGGTTTGTTTCCGGCAGAGCGGCATTTAATATTGTCAATTATCATCAGAAAAGATTTGCTCGCGGAACTCGTTTTGTCGCTTACGGAAAATGGGAATGGGACGCGCGGCGCAATACTTTTTCTTTACGATTAAACAAACCCGATGAACTCGAAATTTTGCCCGAAATTCTTGATTACGAAGAGTTTGGCTTGCTCAAAAACCTCGATTCCGAAGATGCCGCGAACAACGCGGACGAAGATTTTGACGATGACGAACTCGATCCGCGCCTTGCAATGATTCACAGCGGACGGCACGTTCCCATTTATCGAAAACTCGGGCAATTTCAAACAAA
>CALMEH010000302.1 GCA_937863115.1 uncultured Acidobacteriota bacterium | reverse complement strand
GACGCGGAAACCGGCGAAGTTATCGCGGATTTGGACAAACAAACCAAAGCGATTATCTCGGTTGCCTTTGCGCCCGACGGCAAAACCTTCGCCACCGGCGGCGCAGACAGCATTATCAAAATTTGGCAAACTTCCGACGGCAAACGGCTCGAAACCATCACGGGAAACGCCGGATTTATAAACGCTCTGACCTTCACGCCCGACGGCAAACGGCTCCCCTCGGCAAGCGGTGACGGCGTAATTCGCCTCTGGGATATGGAAACACAGGCGCAAGTTCTCGCCATCCGCACCAATTCCGCCATCACCAATTTCCTCGCCTTCACGCCCGACGGCAAAACGCTCATCTCACACGGCACACAAGAAAAAGTTCACCTTTGGGAATCTTTAGAAAAATAAATGTTCGGAGTCCCGACTTTAGTCGGCAAACCGCCGGCGAAGCGTAGCGGTTTCTGCGTTTGCCTTGTAGAAATTCCGATTAGCAACGAAATTTCTGCTTTGCTTCGCTCGCAGAAAGCCGCCCGAAGGCGGGACTCAAACTTTTTTTCACATTTCAAAAAAAATTAAATTTAAATGATACGTTTCGCCTACTTTTTACGCTTATAGGAAGCATCGGGCGAAATTTGTTTTTTTGTGAGGCAAATTTTCAGCCGAAAATCGAGAAAAAAAAGAATGCGAAGAATTAATTATCCACAGTTGGACACAGATGAAATCGAGATAAAAATTATCTGTGTCCATCTGTGTGTATCTGTGGATAAAAAAATAATTAGCTGTCGGTAAAAACATGCGTTACGTTTTGCGGAAAAACGACACATACAACCGAAGCACGAAAATATTCGGCTCGGAAAAATTAAAAATTTAGGAGATATAAGAAAATGAAAAAACAATTTATGAACAAATTAACGGTCTTGGCAATCTGTCTGTTTGCCTTTAGTTTGACGGCTTTCGGTCAGAAAAGCGATCAGTATATCGGCACAACAAAATCGAATACCAAAACCGCTTTGACACGCGAACCGATGGCGGACAAGAACTTGAAGGAAATGCAGAAGGCAACCGAATCATTAAGACTCGAAATAAAAGGTCCGGGCGCATTATACAAAACAGCGGTTGGAACATTTTCCTTTGCGCTTATTAATTATGCTGACAATTTAACTTTTTCGTCGGCGAGAGTTGCACGCGGCGTGAATGTCGGCGTGATTCAAGTCGAAGCAGGTTCAAAAGAACTTCCCGACGGTTATTACATTGTTAATCTGAAACAATTTGCAAAGGACGAAAAAGGCAATCCGCTTTACGGCATCACGCTCACGAATATGAGCGGCGCACAAGCTCTCTCCATCGGACCGAAAACCAACGGCACGGCAGGAAATACAAACGGCTTGGGCGCAAAACGAGTCGCCGCCGTTACGGTGCAGGCGAACGGAAAAGATTGTCCGCTTTGCACGGTGTCTATGCCCATTTTCACGAAAGTCGGCAAAACCGAAACGCTTCAAACCGAAGGCTTGGACACGCAAATCGTTGAAATGGTCGCCGGGTTTGTCAACACAACCAAATCGAACGTCAAAAATGCGTAAGTTTTGAGGAGCGCAGAAACTCTCGTCCGCCTGAGCGCGAAAACATTCTCGCCACCGCGAGCGGTGTGGATTGATGTCGCTGGTTTGTGTGGCGATGTGCAATCGGTTTTGACCAATAAATTCGGCTATTACGAATTTCGTGAAATCGAAGCCGGACAAACTTACGCGATGGAAGCCTTTCAAAAAGGCGTGAGATTTATCAACAATCCGCGAATTATCAATGTTACTGACCAAATAGACGGCGAAGATTTTTACGCTGACGACCCGACAACTTCGAGGTAGAAGTTTCTGAGTTTAAGTTCAGAGTTCCAACGCGGAACGCACTTGGCGCAAACGCAAGCGAAGCAAAGCGTTTGCTAGGCATTGATTAGCTGAAAACTTTATCAAAGAAGAAAAATCGTTTGTTTCTTGCGATGATTAGTTTGAATGTTAATCAGCGCAAAGCAACCGTTTCGCTTCGCTGACGGTTGCGCCAACTGAAGTTGGAACTCTTAATTTGAAACTCGGAACTTTGTTAGAAGGTTGGATTCAAAACACTCGGCACTCTATGTTTGGAAGTTTTCAATCTTCATAATACTCAATGGCTCTTTCGACAAACGAAAGTTTTCCGTTATCTGTTTCTTCGCGTTTTACCCAATCGCCTTCAGAATTAAATTCGTAATTCGTGTAAATAATAGATACGGATTTTTCATTTCTGGAGTCGGTATAAGTAAATTTTGCCGGAGCATTATTTTCGCCGACGTATTCATAGACATCTTTGCCATATTGCGTCCCGTTGGTCGTATAAATCTTTTCTTTGATACGTCCTTTTTCATCGAAAAAATATTTTACTTGTAATGTTTCTGCATTATTAAAGGAAGTGGTTTCTTCGGAAATTCTGCCACTCGTGTCAAAATTGTATATTGTTTTGCTCTGTTGTGTGCCTTCGGTTGTGGAGATGCGTTTGCCATCGGCGGAAATTCTATAATCTGTGGTAATGAACTTGTCGCCACAACCATTCGTGTAAATTTTTTGCTTTGTTAAATTGCCGTTCGCATCGTAAGTGTTCGATTTTATCGGACATTTTCCTTTTGTCGGGAAAAGCGTCGAGATATAAACTCTTGCTACTTTGCCGACAAATCCGTCCCGTTCGCGGTCTGTTTGTCTGTGTAGTTTCGTCGTGCAAGAAGTAAAAATAAGCGCGAAAAGTAAGATGTAAATTTTCATACATTGTTAAAACCGTCAATAAACCTCGAAACTCTCCTTCCAAATTTAGTTTATAAATTATCTCACTTGCTAAACGTTCTTCTGCGTGAAAGAAAACTTTTATTTCACGCAGAGGCACAGAAAACACCTGGCAAATCATTATAAATCTTGATAAGAGTTTCTCTATTTCATTCCCAGATTTTTCATCAGAAAGCCATAAATATCGGCTTGTTCTTCGATAATTTTCGCCGTGGGTTTGCCTGCGCCGTGTCCGGCTTTGGTTTCGATGCGGATTAAGACGGGTGCAATTCCCTTTTGCGCTTTTTGGATTGTTGCAGCGTATTTGAAACTGTGCGACGGCACAACACGGTCATCGTGATCAGCGGTCGTAATCAAAACTGCCGGATAATTTTTCGGTTTGATGTTGTGCAAAGGCGAATAAGCATATAATGCCTTGAACATTTCCGCCGATTCTTCCGACGAACCGTAATCGGATGTCCACGCCCAGCCGATAGTGAATTTCTGAAAGCGCAACATATCCATCACGCCAACTGCCGGAAGTGCTGCGCCAAAAAGCTCCGGTCGTTGATTCAAAACCGCGCCGACAAGCAAACCGCCGTTTGAACCACCGGAAATGGCAAGTTTTTTCGGGTTTGTGTATTTGTTTTTAATCAAATACTCCGCCGCGCCAATGAAATCGTCAAAGACGTTTTGCTTCTTCATGCGCGTTCCGGCTTCGTGCCATTCTTCGCCGTATTCCGCACCACCGCGCAGGTTAGGCATTGCATAAACGCCGCCCATTTCCATCCAGGTCAGCCGCGAAACCGAAAACGATGGTGTGAGGGAAACCGAAAACCCGCCGTAACCGTAAAGCAAAGTCGGAT
>CALMEH010000301.1 GCA_937863115.1 uncultured Acidobacteriota bacterium | reverse complement strand
CTCTTCTGCCTTTTGACTCGCTTTTAGGTTCGATCCAGGAAAGCGGCGCGTTGATTTATCCGCTTTATGTGCCGTCGGAATTGATTGCGGCGACAGCAAATAATAATCCGAATTCGTCGGTTGATTCGCTTCGCACGCGCTATATGGGTTTGACTTCGCGGGCGGAAATCGAAGGTGAAAAACTCGCGCAAATTTCCGGCGGCGTTTATTATCCGATTCGCCAACTGTCTGATTTACAAAAGGCTTACGACGATATTGTTATTCAATTACGCACGGCTTACACGATAACTTTTCGTTCGGATTTGGTTGAAGAAACGAATAAAACAACTGCTTCGCCGCGTTTGAAAGTTAAAGTGAAACGCGCAAATTCTTTTGTGAAATTGGGTTCGGTCGTTTCGGTTGATGCGAGTTCAGAAAATTATTTCCCGCAAAGACGCAAAGAACGCGAAGATGATTTTTTTTACTTTGCGAACTTCGCGCCTTTGCGGGAAAATTTCTTCCAAACTCCGAATATTTCAGCCGACATCACAAAGATTAATTACAAACAATTCGTCAATGATAATCTCAAAACTTCAAAGCTCGAAAATTTCGACATCAACAAATCGCAAGGCGCATTTTTGCTTTCAAACGACAAAGAAACCATCGCCGTTAGCCGTTGGATTTCGCCGAAGCGAACGCGCTCATATCCGTATGAGCGCGTGTATGATACGCTCGCGCACAACGGCAAAAAAGTTACGATAATTCCCGTCGTCAAAGACGAAGGTTTGGGCGGCGAACGCGATTTTTTGCAATGGGATACGCTTTCGCTTTTGAGTTTGTTGGACGTTCACGTTGTTTTGGCTTATTACGATTCCGCCGAAAAAAACACGAAACGCGCCGACCAAATTACCGCGCAAAAGTTTGATAATACATACATCAACGCGCGTTTGAAGGAAATTTTCGAGTTCAAAGGAACGGCGCGAGAATGGAACGAACGCGAAGCGAAACAACTCAAACCGATGTTTGAAAAAGCAAAATCTGTTTATGCGGAAATTTCCAAACAAACAAACACTTATCTGCACGATTCGACCGCGCTTGATGAACTCATAAAATACGCCGAAACACCGCAGAAATTTATCGAATTTTCGCGCAGTAAAGCTGAAAAAGCGCAAGACCGCGAATTTAATACGATTCAGCCGAAAGAAGCACTTTCAACCGATACGAAAGGCAAAGTTACGATCAACAACGCGCTTTTCGGCAAATATTTTTTCACCGTTGATGAAACTAAAGTTGAGCCGCAAACCGTTTATTTAATCGAAGCCAAACACAGCCAACGCGCCAAATTTCCATCAAAAAACGACATCAAAGACGGTTTGATAAAAATGATGCTTTACACGAATCTGCAAAACGTCCGCCTCGGCACGAAAAAAATAAATTTCAAAGTGCAAATTCGTCTGACTTCAAATCAATTAAAAGGCTCGACCAACTCCGACGCGAAAACCGAAGAAATCGACAAATTTTTCAACGAAAATTCGTTCAATTCGGCAGACAAAACATTTTTCCAAAAACTCTTCACCGAAGCGCGGGTAAATAAATTTACGATAATTTTAGAACACGGCGAAACTGCGAAATAAATGAAATCTTCACTTTTACAATCGCTTTTTGATGAAGAAGAACGCCGTCCGTTGAGCGTTTCGGAATTGAACGAACAAGTCCGAAACGCAATCGAGCGGCAGTTTTCTTCGGTTTGGGTTGAAGCCGAGATTTTGAATTTTGTCGCGGCAAATTCCGGTCATTGGTATTTTACTTTGCACGACGGCGATTCGCAGTTGAAGGCGGCGTGTTATGTTCGCAATAATTCGCGGATTCGGTTTCAGCCGTTTGATGGTTTGCAGGTGCGTGTGCGCGGGAAATTGAGCGTTTATCAGCCGCGCGGCGAATATCAGATTTTAGTCGAATCGCTGCAACCTGTCGGCGAAGGTGCGTTGAGGGTTGCGTTTGAGCAAATCAAGTTAAAGCTAGGCAAAGAAAGGCTTTTTGATGAAGAATTTAAACGCGAATTGCCGCTTTTGCCGAAGCGCGTCGGCGTTGTAACTTCACCGAACGGCGCGGCTTTTCACGATGTTTTGAATGTTTTGTCGAGACGCACAAAAACGGTTAATATCACTTTGATTCCGACACGTGTGCAAGGCGAAACGGCGGGGGGAGAAAATGAAGGGGCGGTAAAATAGGGGGACGAAGTTAGGAAAAAAATATTCGGAAAAAATGAAGTTTTTATAGTTGGGGGGGGCGGGGGTG